>JAUYSE010000128.1 GCA_030696465.1 Legionellaceae bacterium | reverse complement strand
AACATATAAATGACACTATATTTGCAGATTAGTTATAGTATACTATAACTAATCTGCAAATATAGTGTCATTTATATGTTTTTCCGTGTTAAAATGTTATCTATTTATTTTGATGATGATTCTTTGCAATGCATAAAGTAGATGTGTTGATTATCGGTGCTGGAGCCGCTGGCTTAATGTGCGCTATTGAAGCGGGCTCGCGTGAACGTAAAGTATTGGTTCTCGAAAAAAGTAATAAGCCCGGTAAAAAAATCCTGATGTCCGGTGGTGGGCGCTGTAATTTTACAAACCAGCATGCCAGCCCTGATCAATTTATCTCAAACAATAAACACTTTTGTAAGTCAGCGTTAAAGCGTTATACCCAGTGGGATTTTATTGCCATGGTGCAGCGCCACAATATCGTTTATTTTGAAAAAAAATTAGGTCAATTATTTTGCGAAGATAAATCGAAACAGATTGTCGATATGTTATTGTCCGAATGTGAAAAATATCAGGTAGAGTTGCAGTTAAATCAAGTTATTCATTCAGTGAAAAAAACGGAGGAGGGCTTTGTACTAGATTGCGGGGCACAACGTTATCAATGTACCTCATTAGTGGTGGCGACCGGAGGCTTATCCATCCCCACTTTGGGTTCTAGTCCGTTTGGCTATCAACTGGCAAGTCAGTTTGGTTTGCTAGTGCATCCGACCCGCGCGGGTCTTGTGCCGTTTACGTTGCATCTGGAAGATAAGCAACGTTTTGAAAGCTTAGCGGGTATTTCCGTAGAAGCTTTAGTCCGTTGCAATGGCGCTGCGTTTGAAGAAAATATCTTGTTTACGCATCGAGGCTTGAGTGGCCCTGCGATTTTACAAATTTCTTCATATTGGACCCCAGGCGCTAGTGTGGATATTACTTTTTTGCCACAATTAGATATGTATGCCGAGCTTTTAAACGCGAAGCGAGTGTTAGCGGATAGCGCGTTAAAAACAGTGTTATCGCAATACGTGGCAAAGCGATTATTAGCGGTTTTTTATGCGGATGCGGTGTTAGAGGCTCCACTCAAACAATACACCGAAAAACAACTCTTAGACATTGCGAAAGTATTGCAAAATTGGTCTATTAAACCCAATGCGACCGAGGGCTATAGAACCGCAGAAGTGACCCTTGGCGGAGTAGATTGTGATGAGATTTCTTCACAAACTTTTGAAGCTAAAAAAGTGCCAGGTTTATTTTTTATCGGCGAAGTACTAGATGTTTCAGGGTGGCTTGGCGGTTATAATTTTCAATGGGCCTGGTCTTCGGGATGGGCGGCAGGGCAAGTGGTGTGATCCTTAATCTTGTCATTTAGATACCTTCGAGGGTTAGCGGGAATAGGTGGCAGATAATAAGGAATTCCCGCCTGATTATATTAGTGGTACCAAGGCTTATCGAATAAAGGGCTTACGTAAACACGCATAAAGTCATCCTGACGCTCTCCCCGCGCGTCCATGCGCGGTGAAGGTTTACGAAAGCCCTTTATTCGATAAGCCTTGTTGGCAGCGTTTTAGGGTTGGGCGGGAATAGGTGGCAGATAATAAATCCTCTTGTTTGATAAGCGCCACAATGCTAGCATGTTTTTTTGTTATTTTTGAGAGGGATGTATGAGTATTGTGTTACCGGAATTACCCTATGCGATGGATGCATTAGCACCCCATATTTCTGAAGAGACGTTATCGTATCATTATGGAAAACATCATCAAGCTTATGTGACTAATCTGAATAAATTGATTGAAGGAACGCCATTTCAGACACAAGACTTAGAATCTATCATCCGCACCAGTAAGGGGCCGATGTTTAATAATGCAGCACAAGTGTGGAACCATACCTTTTATTGGCATAGTTTATCTCCACAAGGTGGTGGAGAGCCCACTGGCGCATTAAAACAAGCGATTGAACAAGCATTTGGTTCTTTTGCCGCGTTTAAAGAACAATTTACGCAAGCCTTGTTAAGCGCATTTGGTTCTGCTTGGGTCTGGTTAGTGTACACGCCTGAAAAAACACTTAAAATAGTAACCACCAGTAATGCCGATACACCATTAACCACTGACAATATCGCATTATTGACCTGTGATGTGTGGGAACATGCGTATTACATTGATTATCGAAATGTGCGTGCGAATTATATCAATGCTTTTTGGGATCTCGTACATTGGGATTTCGCACTAAAAAATTTGCAGGCCTGTGCAAAATGACCTCAGTGATTACCACGTATAAGCGCTTGCCCATTCATTTTCCGCGTGGGCAAGGCGCGTGGTTATACGATACGCAGGGCAATGCCTATTTAGATGGATTAAGTGGGATTGCCGTTTGTGGTTTGGGGCATGCGCACCCAGAGGTTACCCGTACCATTCAAGAGCAATCCGCAAAAGTGTTGCATGTGTCTAATGGATTTGAAATTCCAGAGCAAGAGGCTTTGGCGGACGCACTCACTCAAAAAACAGGTTTGCAGCAAGCTTTTTTTGCAAATACCGGTGCAGAAGCAAACGAAGCGGCGATTAAATTAACACGCTTGTATGGTCATCAAAAAGGGATCGCTAATCCCTCTATCATTGTGATGCAGGGCGCCTTCCATGGACGTACCATGGGGACACTCAGTGCCTCTGGTGGTCCTAAGACGAGGAAGGGATTTGATCCCTATTTGCCGGGGTTTACCCATGTTCCTTACGGTGATCTAGAGGCAGTACGTCGTTTGGCGGCGGAAGATGAAACCGTCGTGGCGATTCTGCTCGAGACCATTCAAGGCGAGGGGGGCATTCATGTAGCCACCAATGCCTATTTACAGGCATTAGCGGAATTATGTGAAACAAAGGCGTGGCTCTTTATGGTGGATGAAGTACAAACCGGAAATGGACGCACTGGCGCCTTATATGATTGTTTAGAAAGAAAAATTTTTCCAGATGTATTAACGACGGCAAAAGGTTTAGGAAATGGCATTCCCATTAGTGCCTGTTTGATGGGGCCGAAAGCGAGCAATTTATTTCAACCCGGGAATCATGGTTCTACCTTTGGTGGAAATCCTTTCGCATGTGCAGTGGCACTTACCGTACTCGACGTGATTGAGAGAGAACAGCTCTGTCAGCGTGCGGCAAAGGGCGGCCTTTATCTGATGCAGCAGCTGCAAGAACGCTTGGCTTCTAATGCAAAGGTGGCAGCTGTCCGCGGAAAAGGGTATATGTTGGGCATTGAATTAAAGATTCCAGCAGACGGTGTACGGGAGATCGGCTTGGCACATCGCGTGCTCTTTAATGTGACTGCTGAAAAAGTAATACGTCTCCTTCCACCACTGATTATATCCAATGATGAGCTGGATATGTTGGCAGATCGGGTGTGTGCGACGATAACGGAGTTTACACGTACTTCTTAATGTGTGCTCAGGGCTACTTTTTAGGCGCAGTCGGTGTTTCAAAATGCTCCGCTCCCTCACGGTTCGCGGCTCGGATAGATCGTGATAATTTTAATCAAAAAAGGAGGTTACTCTGTTTTAGCAACCACTTTTCTGTAATATTAGCATTCTTTCTGATAGAATTACGCACTGCGTACGCACCTACTCTTATAGGCTCATACATATGCAAATTAAGCCCTCTCTTTCTCTGAATTATCGTAGCTTGATTGCCTCCGTTTGTGGCAACTTTATCGAATGGTATGATTTTGCCCTATATTTATTATTGGCACCTATTTTAGCGACGCATTTTTTTCCACAAAATGCAGAAAATTGGGGGCTCATCGGCACATTTACGGTTTATGCGGTAAGTTTCTTCTTCAGACCAGTCGGTGGCCTTATATTTGGCTATATTGGCGATATTTATGGGCGACGTGTGGCCTTAAGATACTCGCTCTCTTGTTTAGCGGGATTGAGTGTGGTACTTGCCATATTACCGAGTTATTCTCAGGCAGGTGTATACGCCCCTATTTTGTTGTGTCTGTGCCGTATTGGACAAGGTATTTGTTTGGGGGGCGAATTTGCAGGGAGTATGATCTATTTATCAGAATCTGCACAGGCGCATCGACGTTCTTTTTTTAGTGCGCTTAGCAACAATGGTTCAAATGCCGGAATTCTCGTCGCGTCTATTAGCGCTACTGTATTGTCACATACTATGAGTGAAGCTAATTTTGCAGATTGGGGGTATCGTATCTTATTTTTTGGCGGAGGCATGGTTGGGTTGATAGGTTTTGCTTTTCGCTCTGATTTGCAGGAATCTCAGGCATTTCTAAAATGCTCTCAAAAAATATCCAACCCCTTGCTGACGATTATAAAATATCATAAGCGTGCATTTTTGCGTTTATTTGCGATGGTGAGTATTGCCGCCATTAGTAGTTATGGCCTGATGGGATACGCCAGTTCTTTTTTACAACAATCGTTATCGGTGCCGCTACGTACAGCACTGCATTATGAAACATTATTTATCCTCCTGACCTTGGTGTTGGTTCCTATATGTGCGACATTCGCAGATCGTTTTACGCCACAACGACTGTTAAAGTACACTTGTATGCTATATCTTTGTGCTGCACTTCCTTGTTTTTATTTGGTCTATGCATTTCAGCAGCCTCTATTTCTTATCCCTTTATTTATGATTTATAGCATAGAAGAGGCGTGCACTCCGGCATTACTCGGGAATTATTTTCCAGTTGCTTTACGGTACACAGGGGTATCTCTGGCATACAATATCTGCATGGGATTAATAGGTGGAATCTCCCCTATGCTGGTGCAATTTCTTTTGGTACAGTGCCATCTGCCTTATAGTATTGCCTACCTTCTGATGGGCGGCAGCTTACTGACGCTTTGGGGATTGAAAATACCGGAGCTCTCTTATGAGGGAGAGGAAGTATTACATCCCTCGTTATTGGAAACATAGGGGAAGAGGCATTAGTCTTGCAGGGTAAACCCATCTTATGTGTAAAATTAGCGCGGCTCGCAAAGACAGAGTGACTAGAAATCTTTATTTCTCACGGTAATAATTAAGCGGGAACTCCGGTTTTTGTCTATCATTATTTTGAGTTATATGAGACTTATGATAATATCTGCGGTCTTTTTAAAGTACATGATTTTTAAATAAATCAAGTATACTTTTTATGAATTATTTGTTTTTATTTAGGGCTAAAAATGCAATTTGACTTTGATTTAATAGATATAGCACTTGAACAATTGGCGCAACTGGTAACGTTGCCAGATATGGCGCAGCGCTCTCAGACCGTAAATGAAGAACTGGATCGTATTGCTTCAAAAAATACAGTGAATCTGTCTGTTAAGAAGGTTCTGTTATATATACAGAATATGTTAGAGGAATTAAAAAATCCAGAAACAATGGAAAAATTCATTTACTTTAGCGATACAGAAATATCCTCTTCGGCCTTATTAGCGGAAGAAAAATGGTTGATAGCTTGGTTTAAGTGTCAGAATGAGTCGTATAGTGAGGCCAGAATGTGGGCCCGCTTGTATAATAGAGTGTTTACGGATGATGAAATACTATTTCAATTGAAGCAAATGATGCCACACTATTGTAAAGATTCACCAGAAAAATTAGTAGGCTTTGTGATGTGGGTCCAAAAAAAAGAGGGAACACTTAGGGCGTTGTTGACTTCGTATTTTGTAGATCCATTGATACTTATTCATCAGAAAACCCCAATATATATTGACAATTTTTTGGAAATTTTACATCAGCATAATTGTCGATTATTCGGTGCTATGATTCAATCCAAGAAGGCTCAACAGCGACGAGAAGAGCGCTATCAATATCATGCAGATGCGGACAGGACTTTTCTAGAAAATATACAAGTTATTTTCAGCGAAGATCGTTCTTTTTTTGAGAAAATACGAAGTATTTTTGGACTGCATGCGGTGGAGCAAACCTTATTTTTTATCTCAAGAGAAGCTAATATTCCTGCGCGAACAAGATTTAAAGCGTTTTTAGAGAGTAATATTTTTTCAATGGAAATTGAGAGACAAGCGTTATTTCTTTTTGCCTTTGAACACAGGAGTGCATGGCATAATTTGGAAGAAATGTTTAAAGACGACGGGTATTTTTATTTTAAACAAGGTCTTTTTGAGGCATTGTTGTTGATGCATAATCAACCGGAGCAGTTGGCTCGATTAAGCGATGCAGAATTAGAGACTGCGATGACCGGCATGGTTAAAAAAAGTCGTTTCCGCGCACATGCCTCTGGTCGCATACTGTCAGTTTGCTCTATTTTGGATCGCAAGGATCGAGGAGTGGGGGATTTAAAAGGAATCATTAAGCATATTCGCGAGTATTTTACTGCTGAGCCTGCGAATATAAACGACATAAAGATCATGATGAGATCAATAGAGGGGCAAAGAAAATTATTTTCGAGCGCTGTCACCATACGAGCAAGGTACCCAGCTACGGCGAGTCTTGATGACAGAAGAACAGTACTCAGTCAAGTGACGGCAACAAATGTTTTTTTGGTTGATGGTTCCCTGAGAGATCCCAATGAGTTAGAAAGACAAAATGACTTGATGCAGCAAAAGAGCCAGCATAGAAGATTTTTATATGGGGCAGCGGCTGACGCAAACACATTAGCGATTGTGCTTAATTTTTTCAAACCAATTTTATCTTTACAAGAGCGGCTTCAGTTTATAGAGAAAGAAAATATAAATGGGAACAGTATTTTTTTGCATGCTGCTCAAAAATCGGCAACGCTACAAGTTTTTTTAGAGTGGGTGAGAGAAGCTGATTGGGATTCTTTACAGGACAGCATACTTTTTCCATATGCGGCGACATTTCCGAATACATTACAATATCTATTGAATATGTTTCCTCCAGAGAAAACCTTGGCAGAGCGTTTAGCGTTTATTCTTCAAGTCAATAATAAAAGCGGCGAGTCGTTGTTGACAATGGCGGCCAAAAACGCGGCCACACTTAAAGTGCTTTTAAATTGGTTCAAGCAAGAGAAACCCAGCGCATTATCGGTCCATACACAGGCTTGGCTTGACCAGTTAGAGGGATTACAGGAGCATTTGAACGATCCCGCATTATCCAGTTCTTCCTCGTATTATAAAGCACTGTCGGCATATATCAGGCTCAAGGTTGTTTTCTCTAACTATATTTCTTATCAACAATCTATTAAGACACCATTAGGGGGGCATCTAGGAAAAATATTAACTTGGTGGAGCGCTATACAATTATTGCAAAAAGCAGCGCAGTCGCCCACACGAATTTTTTTCAAAGCTGCTATAGAGATGTTATCTCTACATCTTGTGATGACTCGGATAGAGAACTATTATAAAAACAAACAGGATAGGGCTTATTTAGCACTGTTGTCTGATTGTGAGGTTATTTTTGAGGAGATTGATGCGCTTATTGAGCCGTCTTACTTAATAGCAAAATTACATGAGCAGTTGTTGCGTTTACGGCCTGGTAAGTCTTGCTTGGCGGAAGGTGAAGGCTTTTCAATACAAAAAGAGAGTGTTGAACTAGAGTTAGTTGACGAAGAATGCTTTGCCGACAGTGGCATTGAGGAAGATATTTGTTCCATTGATGGGAGGGGGCTGCCTTTATCCAGCAGTCAAATAGAACAGTGGAAACAGGGTGTTAAAGCATCTGAGGCTCCTGTGGAAGAAACAGAAGTTGAAGAGCTAACTAATTTTAGTAGAAGTCGCCTGTCTTTTTTATCTTTTTCTGGTCAGGTATCCGCTGGCGGTTTAAGTCAAAGTTTTGCATCTGCTGGTTCTCCCTTTACTCCTCTAAAGATTGAAGAGGGCGCCTCTTCGCCTACAAGATTGGCAGGTTTGTAACATCTTTAGCTGGCGCCCTGGCGGAGGCCCCCCGCCATTACGCCTTGGGGCAACTCACTTTTCAATAGAAAAATCAAAATAGGTATCAGGATAAGGCTCATCCTTTAAAGTATAATGCCACCATTCTGTTGGAACTGTCTCAAAATGATATTCTTCCATGACATTACGTAAAAGTGTTCGCATCGCGGATTGTTGAGGCGTAATTAAATGCGTCCCATGATGAGAAACGGGATGAAATAAATCAAAACTAGAGCCCATATCGACACTGTTATCATTCAAATAGGGGATGGTTTCTCCATCACTTAAGGCTCGGGATTCTACTCGAATAGTGTTAATTTTTTGATGCAGAGGCAGAATACTGACATCAACCGTGCTACCACGACTGTGTCCCGATTTTGCCATAAGGTATTCGTCTTGAAAAATAGAGGGCTTGCTGATAGTGGGATAATATAAAGCTTTCGCAAGATCGTCTTTCGGATCTTGGGCCCAAGCAATAAAAGCATCGACGGTATGTTGTGGCCGATAGGCATCGTAGACGACTAATTGATAGCCTTGTTGTTTTAAGTGGGCCTGTACTTTTTGTAGCGCTTGGGCGGTCGCCAAGGTGCAATATGCCTGTGCGTGCTGATATCCTGGCACAATACGACCTAAGAAGTTTTCTTTGCTGGCATAGCGTAAATCAATAATAATGGAGGGATCAATTGAAGAGAGTAAGACGATATCTTTGGGTATTAAATTGGGGTTGATAAGCGCTGTGCTGGAGGCGCTAGCATAGTCTGTAGATAGTCCAATACACATTAGAAAACTCCACAAAAACAAAAAATACCTATACATAATTATTTCTATTTTTATAAGGCGTCAGGAATCATTTTACGTTGTCGAATGGTTTCATACAAGGTGATGCCTGCGGCAACCGACACATTCAAACTGCTCACTGATCCCAGCATTGGAATAGAAAATAAAGTATCACAATGTTTTCGAGTCAGTTGTCGTAGACCATGTCCCTCTGAACCGAGCACCAATGCAACCGGGCCGGTGCTATCTAAGGCATAGAGAGACGACGTTGCTTCTCCTGCTGCACCATGTATCCATACCCCATTGGCCTTTAAAATTTCAAGCGCGCGTACCAGGTTAGTGGCTTGTACTACGGGGACGGTTTCTGCGGCTCCACAGGCTACTTTACTGACAGTCGGTGTAATGGACGCACTTTTATCTTTGGGGATGAGTACAAAATCTACGTTGCAGGCATCCGCTACGCGAAGGCAGGCGCCCAGATTATGGGGGTCGGTTACCCCATCTAATACTAAAATTAAAGCTGGAGAGGTTGCGTTATCGAGTAACAGGGGAATGTCCGCTTCACCCAATAGGGTATTTGCTTCCGCAAGGGCGTATACCCCTTGATGCACTACTTCGCCAAGTTTTTCTTGTATAGTGGATAGCGGGCACACCTCTAATGGGACATTTTGTTTTTTTGCCAAGGTGATAATGGATTGAAGCCGGCGATCTTGAGACGCAACACAGACACGTAAAACTTTACGTTGTCCTTTTTTGAGCAGCGATTCAACGGCATGGATGCCATAAATTAAAACGTTATTCATCAGAGTCTGCGAGTTCAAAGTCAATTTTACGATCATCAACATCGACACGAGCAACTAATACCTGCATTTTATCGCCGAGTTGATATACCGCTCCGCCTTTAGTACCGATCAAACGGTGTTTGCCAGCGTCAAAGAGGTAGTAATCGTTCTTCAATGAGGTGACGTGAATCAAGCCCTCTACATAAATATCTTCAAGTTCCACAAAGAGCCCAAAACCAGTAACACCGGTGACGGTACCTGTAAAAGTTTGTCCGAGCTTGTCGAGCATATATTGGCACTTGAGCCAATGGGTGACTTCTCGACTGGCGTCATCAGCACGTCGCTCTGTCATAGAGCAATGCGCCCCAAAATGGACAATCTTGGTAGGGGTGTAGAAAAATTCGCTGGGTTCTTTGTGATCTAACAAATAACCGAGAGCTCGGTGGGTTAATAAATCAGGATAGCGACGAATAGGCGAGGTAAAGTGCGTGTAGCTTTTATAAGCTAAGCCAAAGTGCCCGTTATTTTCGACGATATATTCTGCTTGTTTGAGTGAGCGCAAAATTATGGTTTCAATTCTATGTTTGTCGGGCCGGGTACCAATAGACAAAAGACTATTTTGAAAGTCTTTGGTACTGGGGGTATTGCCGCCACCTAATTGTAGGCCCTGCTCTTCAAGATAGGCTCGAAGTTTATCGAGTTTTTCTTTTTCTGGTGGCGCATGCACTCTGTATAAAATAGGGAGCTTTGATTTTTCAAGATGACGCGCAACCGATACGTTGGCCGCGAGCATACATTCTTCAATAATTTTGTGCGCTTCATTACGAACGATAGGTAAAATACGCGCTATTTTTCTGTTTTCGTCGAATTCTATACGGGTTTCTCGCGTTTCAAAATCTAAGGCACCACGTAAATGACGTGCTTTTAAGAGGGCCGTATATACCGATTGTAAGGATAGGAGTATGGACCAAATATTTGTGTGTGTCGGGTCCGTTTTACCGTCTTGTAGCCATTGGCTCACTTGAGTATAGGTCAAGCGCGCATGAGAGTGTATCACGGCTCTATAAAATTGTGAGTGACTCAGATTGCCTTCAGCCGTAATATGCATTTCAGCGACCATGCAAAATCTATCGACTTTCGGATTTAAAGAGCAAATACCGTTAGAAAGAGCCTCTGGCAGCATGGGCACGACAAAATCTGGAAAATATACGGAGTTTCCACGATTGGCCGCTTCAATGTCTAGCGGGCTTTCTGGTGTCACATAATGACTCACGTCCGCAATGGCAACCCAAAGTTGGTAACCATCTTTTTTAGGCTCGCAATACACCGCATCGTCAAAATCTTTGGCATCTTCCCCATCAATGGTCACAAAGGAAAGGTGTCGGAGGTCAGTTCGATTCTGGATACTGTCTTCACTGATATGTTGTGGAATTTTTTCAACGTCGGCCAGGACTTCTTCAGGCCACTCCCTGGGAATACCATGCGTGTGAACTGCAACATCAACCTCTATGCCAGGTGTGAGGGTGTCGCCAAGGATATATAAAATTTTTCCGACTGCTTGGCTATGCTTACTGGGGTAGGTGAGTATTTCTAGTAAAACAATTTGGTTATGTTTGGCATGATTAATGTGTTCTACAGGGATTAAAATAGTTTGCGTAATACGTTTATTATTGGGGATGACGTAATTAATGCCATGCTCAATATACAGAGTGCCTAAAATATTGTGATTTACATGTTCAATTACTTCATGCACTTTACCTTCTGCACGGCCACGACGGTCAACATTGGTTTGATAACATAAAACAATATCCCCATCCATGACATAGCGCATATCTCGTGGAGAGAGGACCATATCATCTGAGCCATCTTCAGGAATAAAAAATCCAAAGCCATCTTGATGCGCTTTGATAGTTCCTCGTTTTAGAATGATACGATCGAACAGACAATAGCGTCCACGGCGATCTTGCATGAGTTGTCCATCGCGTAACATGGCTTTTAATCGATAACCGACGGCAAGTTGTTGCTCTTCGTCTTCGATGGTGAGCAGTGCTAAGAGCTGGTTACGTGACACGGGTTTTCCGTGCGTTTGTAGGCATTGAGTAATCCATTCCCGGCTAGGGATGGGCTTTTCGTAGCGTTCTTGTTCTCTTTCAAAAAAGGGATCTGTTTGGTTTTTTTTGGACATTATATTATGTAATTGTATAGAATGAGTTGAGTTTAACATTGCTTGGTCAAAGATACCAATAATTTATAGTAACTCCAGGAATTCCCGCCTAATTATATCAGTGACGATGAAGGGGCCCTCCGTCCGCGCGCAGGCTTTTTCGAGCACGGAGGGGTCCGCAATCGGCAGGACCCACCTTGCGAATCTAAAAAAAGCGAGAATTCATTTACAAGATAGCTTGATTGACGCGATGCACGATATGCTCCCAGCCCTCTTCTAGTGGAAGTACATGTGCCGCATGCTCTAACCAATGGCATTTTTGTTGGGGCCAGGTGGTGCAGATGGTTGCGATGTGTGGAGAGTTTACAACCCCATCATGTCGTCCTAAAAAAATATCCGTGTGACAAGGGGGCGCTTTGGAAAAATCTTGTTCTAAAAAGCGCAGAATAGATTCTGTTGTTGCCAGTGGCAGTAAGCGATACACCCATTCTGTATCACTGGGTTTATAGAAATTTCCGGCACCAGAGCGTACGGCGTAAAACCCTAAATATCGTAAGCCGGGGAGCAGTGCTAAGAGAAATCGAGAAGGGATATGTAAGGTAAACGCCGGAGCCACCAAGTATAAATGATGGATAGGATGACGAAAACTGGCCAGATAGGCCAGTGCTCCTCCTAAAGAAAACCCCAATACGCTTACTTTTTTAAAGCGTTGGCAGAGATATTCTAGCCAGGTATCTACCACTTGTACCCATTCGGCAGCGCCATTGCGGGAAAAATCAGTCAAGCTACTCCCATGGCCCGGTAAACAAGGGGCAAATACCCCGTTAAAGCCTGTTAAGGCCGGTAAGAACTGCCGGAAGACGGCGGGAGATGAACTAAAACCATGAATCAATAAAATGGCGGAATCAAAGGGCTCCTCTTCCCAAGCGTAAGATTGCAGCTGCGCCACTTCAGAAATATTCAGGCCGCGTATTACGTTCCCTTGCTGGATGGCCGCAAAATCTTCAGGCTGAGGAGGTAGATAATTTTCTTTACCTGGATCTATAGAAAGCATAAACTGCCTTAGATTTTACACAATGATAAGCGCTATGATATCTCATCTTCTAGAAATACGTCGACGTCTTCTTCGCATTAGCATCGTCTTTTTCGTATTTTTTATGATATTGGCCATTTTCGCAAATACCTTGTTTGAAACCTTGATGCTGCCCTTGTTTAGGCACGCACTGCCGCATGCGCACCTCATCGCCACTAATATGACCAGTCCATTTTTTGCACCTTTACAGTTGGCTTGGAATGTTACCCTGTTGCTTGTCGTGCCTTACGCATTAATGGAGCTGTGGCAATTTATTGCGCCGGGATTATATCCCCATGAAAAACATCCAATTCGCCAATACATAGGCTTGAGTGTGTTATTATTTTTATGTGGCATGGTATTTTGTTTTTACGTGGTATTGCCAATGCTATTTCATTTTTTTTCTGCAACCTTGCCAGACTCAGTGCAGCTAATGCCAGATATTATGCATTTGATAGAGTTTGTGACGAGCATGTTGTTGCGTTTTGGGGTGTGTTTTCAGCTGCCGCTACTCTGTATCATTGGCGTAAGACTTCAATGGTTTACGCCAGATCAATTATGTCTCTATCGACCCTATGCAATTGTCGCCGCCTTTATTCTCGGTATGATTTTAACCCCACCGGATGTGTTATCGCAATTAACAATGGCCATTCCTTTGTGGGGTCTGTACGAGTTAGGGATTTTGCTGTCGAGAAGAACAGCGTGATTAACGGACTTTAACCGTGCTAACGAATCATTTTTTCTATAATGGCACCACCCAAGCATTGTGTCCCTTGATAAAACACGAGGTATTGTCCAGGAGTAATGGCGCGTTGTGGGGTGCTAAACATAACAATATGGCTGCCATCTGCTTGTGCAGGACTAATAATACAAGCCTGATCGGGTTGGCGATAGCGTGTTTTGGCGTTGATGGCGCAAGGAAATTCGGGAGTGGTAGGTGTTAGCCAATGGATACTGCGACAGATGAGCCCCTGGGCATAGAGCAAGGGATGATTACTTCCTTGTGCTACCATCAACGTATTCGTCGCAACGTCTTTTTCAACGACATACCAAGGTTCTTCAGTGGCATCTCGCCGCCCACCAATATGCAGACCTTGTCGTTGGCCAATGGTATAAAACATAATACCATCATGTTCACCAATGGTTTGATGTTGGGGATTGATGATAGGGCCGGGTTGTGCCAGTAAGAACTCTTGCAGAAAGGGTTTAAAGCGTTTTTCGCCAATAAAGCAAATGCCAGTGGAGTCTTTTTTTTCGGCGTTTATAAAGCCAAGACGTTTAGCGAGATCGCGTACCGCAGTTTTTGGGGTATCACCGAGTGGAAAGCGCACTTTTTCCAAAACCTGTGGTGCAATCGCATGTAAAAAATAGGTTTGATCTTTTTCAAGATCACGGGATTTAAAGAGGGCCGCGTAGCCTAAATCGGAGTGTGTTTTTGCATAATGTCCGGTGGCGATATAATCGGCACCTAATGCCAGCGCATGATCAAAAAAAGCTTTAAATTTGATTTCTTTATTACAGAGTACATCAGGATTTGGGGTATAGCCTTGTTGATAGGCATCGAGAAAATCAGAAAAAACACTATCCCAATAAGTTTGGGCAAAGTTCACTACGTGCAGTGGGATTTGCAATTGATCACACACGGCTTGTGCGTCTTTTAAATCAGCCGCGGCAGGGCAGAAAGACTCGGTGTCGTCTTGTTCCCAATTTTTCATGAACAAGCCCTCGACTTCATAGCCAGATTGTTGCAATAACCATGCGGCGACAGAAGAATCCACCCCGCCAGACATACCTAGAATTATTTTCATAAAAGTTTTAGAGCGTTAAACGAACGCTATTCCTGGTCCGTTTCTAACATGTTAAGATGCTGCGGATTGTAGCATTTAATTTATTTTGGGACAATTCCTGAAGGAGTAGGTAGCATATGAGCCAAACACATCCGTTTTCCGACGTATTAGCCCCCTTAGATTTTGGATTTTTGCGCTTAAAAAACCGGGTTATTATGGGCTCTATGCACACGGGTTTAGAAGAAGACAAACCCGATTTCAAGCGTCTTGCGCGTTTTTATGAAGAAAGAAGCAGTGCTGGTTTAATCATTACGGGCGGATTTGCCCCTAATCGTGTCGGTCGACTTGCACCATTTGCTGCAAAATTAACTTCTCAGAGGGAAAGAAAGCGCCATAGTCTTATCACTGAAACCGTACATCGTGCCGGGGGACACATTGCATTACAAATATTACATGCCGGACGCTACGCATTCCATCCTTTTGCAGTCGCCCCAAGTCGCATACGTTCTCCCATTTCGCCATTTACTCCCTGGGCTTTAACGCGTTTTGGTATTCGTCGCACCATCCGTCATTTTATTCGCTGCGCGGTGCTTGCACAAAAAGCAGGTTATGATGGTGTGGAGATTATGGGGAGTGAGGGATACTTAATTAATCAATTTTTAGCGGCACGCACCAATCGACGCGAAGATGCGTGGGGTTGTGATTATGCCGCTAGAATGCAGTTCCCTTTGGCAATTGTAGAGGGCATTCGACAAGCGGTAGGTTCTGATTTTTTACTGATATTTCGTTTATCATTGGCCGATTTGGTGGACCAAGGCAGTGATTGGGAAGAAGTGGTCATGTTAGCTTTGGCACTTGAAAAGGCCGGAGTGAATATTATCAATACAGGAATAGGTTGGCATGAGGCACGTATTCCTACCATTGCACATATGGTGCCACAAGGGGCTTTTGTGCCTTGGACACAAAAATTAAAACCGCTGTTACAGATTCCTATTGTGGCTGTGAATAGAATTACGACGCCCGTACTCGCAAATCGTATTATTCAAGAAGGGCATGCTGACTTAGTTGCAATGGCGCGTCCTTTTTTGGCCGATCCCGCTTGGGTCGAAAAAGCCACACGTGCAGAGCCTGAGGCAATTAATGTCTGTATTGGATGTAATCAGGCCTGTTTAGATTATGTTTTTCAACAAAAAGAAGCCACTTGTTTAGTGAATCCTTTGGCAGGAAAAGAAACAATCTGGCACATTGAAAAAGCCACGAAACTGAAAAGAGTGGCTGTCGTTGGGGGCGGGCCAGCAGGCCTGGCTTGCGCTTTAGTGTTGTCACAGCGCGGACACGAAGTGACCTTATTCGAGCAATCGGCGCATTTAGGTGGACAATTTAATCTGGCAAAAAAAATCCCTGGGAAACAAGATTATGCCTATACCATTGATTATTTTACCTATGCCTTACAGAAGGCAGGGGTACACATTTGTCTTAATACTGCGGCCAATCTGGTATTGTTAGGGGAGTTTCATGAAGTGGTTTTAGCCACCGGCGTGATGCCAAGAATGCCAAATATTCCAGGCATTGATCACCCGTCGGTGATGACCTACATGGAGGCTTTATTGGGGCAAAGGGAGGTGGGCTCGCGGGTGGCGGTTATTGGTGCGGGAGGCGTTGGTGTGGATGTATCAATATGGCTTACGCACCCTGCAGACGAAAATCCGGAGTCTTTCTATGCGGAATGGGGAATTGACGAACATGCTGTTCATCGTGGCAGTTTGCTCTCAGTCCCGCAAGCAGAGAGTGCTCGTACGGTATATTTATCGCAACGTAAATCGGAGTCGATCGGTAAGCGCTTGAATAAAACCACTGGCTGGATTCATCGTATGAGCTTGAAACATAAAAAAGTGCATTTACTTTCAGGAGTAGAATATACCGGCATCGATGATCAAGGATTACACCTCATGAAAGAAGGTGTTTCCCAATCATTGGCGGTCGATTCGATCATTGTGTGTGCGGGCTCAGAACCTTGCCGTGCTTTATATGCACCACTACAGCAAGCGGGTCAAGTGGTACATTTAATTGGAGGGGCGTTTAAAGCTTTAGAGCTGGATGCACGCTTTGCAATTGATCAAGGATATCAGCTGGCGATGGAGATTTAGGCCTTTTTTGGAGTGGATGTACAATGGTAAAAACTCTGGTACAATGGCATTTTTTTTATACTGTATATAAGTATACAAAGTGTTTTTTTATTGGAGTAGGCCATGAAGTATTGGGTCGGAGTAGTGTTGGCAGTTTGGGTTGCTGTAACAAATGCAACAGTAGTGCATCGATTAGTAGTTTTTGGAGATAGTCTTTCAGATACTGGTAATTTATATGAACTATATCAGCATGAATTACCACCGTGCCCCCCTTATTATCAGGGACGTTTTAGTGATGGGCCTGGTTGGCTAGATTATTTTTTAGGCTATTATT
>JAUYSE010000011.1 GCA_030696465.1 Legionellaceae bacterium | reverse complement strand
ACGCCGAAAACTCAAGTGCGAAGAGTATAGAATCGAAATCATATAAAAAAGACTGTTCAGAGAACCTATTTTTTTATATGATTTTTTGTTTGTGCATTGTATTCATGACGCACGGTACTTATTTTAGGATGTAAAAGGCATGGCCGATCTCGATTTAAAACAAAAAGCATTGGATTATCATGCGATGCCTACACCAGGGAAGTTGGCGATACACGTAACAAAATCTACACAGTCTCAAGCAGATTTGTCATTAGCCTATACTCCAGGAGTTGCGGCACCCGTGCGTGAGATTGCAGATGATCCCTTGAATGCATATTTATATACCAGCAAAGGCAATTTAGTGGCCGTAATCAGTAATGGCACCGCCGTGTTGGGCTTGGGTAATGTAGGTGCTTTGGCGTCTAAGCCAGTGATGGAAGGGAAAGCCGTATTATTTAAGCAATTTGCAGATGTTGATGTGTTCGACATTGAAATTGATGAAGCGGATCCAAAATTATTTGTCGACACGGTGCGTCGGATTGCGCCTACTTTTGGGGCCATTAATCTTGAAGATATCAAAGCGCCAGAATGCTTTGATATTGAAAAAGCCTTAATAGAACAGTTAGATATTCCAGTGTTTCATGACGATCAACATGGGACGGCCATTGTGGTTGCGGCGGGCTTATTAAATGCTTTAATCCTACAAAATAAAAAAATATCTGAGATAAAAGTTGTGTGCATGGGCGCAGGTGCTGCTGGTATTGCATCGATGCGTTTGTTGTTGGCCTTAGGTGCGTCCCGAGAATCCATGTATCTATTAGATACAAAAGGGGTTATTCATACAGAACGAACCGATTTAAATGAGCATAAGGCTTTTTTTGCACAATCAGGCGCTGAACGAACACTAGAAGATGCTTTAAAAGATGCAGATGTTTTTATCGGTGTTTCTAGACCCAATGTATTAGATGAAAAACTATTAAAGGGAATGGCTGCAAATCCTATTATTTTTGCATTGTCGAATCCAGACCCTGAAATTAAACCAGAAATAGCATTAGCGCTACGCCAAGATCTCATTATGGCGACTGGCCGTAGTGATTATCCGAATCAAGTAAATAATGTTTTATGCTTCCCCTATATTTTTCGGGGCGCATTAGATGTGCGTGCAACTGCTATTAATGAAGCAATGCAAATTGCGGCGGTGCATGCAATACGAGACTTGGTGCATCAACCTGTACCTGACGAAGTAAAAAAGAACTACCCTCAATTTGATCATTGGGATTTTGGTCCTCAATATATTATTCCTAAACCTATCGACCCTCGTTTGAGGGAAAGTGTATCTCGAGCAGTGGCAGAAGCTGCGCGTTTGTCTGGTGTCGCCAGAGCATAATTTTTTATATCATGAATGAAGGAGTCTACTATGTCTCATATGGGAAATAGAAAGCATATATTAGGCGTGTTAATTTGTTTATTAGGTGCGCTTTACTATAGTTACGAATATTTTTTACGTATTGCACCTTCCGTCATGGAACATGCTTTACGAGAACATTTTGACTTATCGGCAACTGGTTTTGGAATGTTGTCTAGTTCGTACTATTATGCGTATGTGCCGATGCAGTTGCCAGTTGGGGTATTGTTAGATCGTTATGGTCCCCGTGCGTTACTGACCTTAGCGTGCTTTGTTTGTGTGGCGGGAACCTTTTTATTTACCAGTACCGATAATTTTACAGTAGCGTTTATAGGAAGATTTTTAGTCGGCTTTGGTTCCTCTTTTGCTTTTGTTGGGGTGTTAAAATTAGCGACTATTTGGCTTCCAGAAGATAACCTTGGGATGGTCGCAGGTATAACGGCAGCCCTGGGGACTATCGGCGCAATGTTAGGAGATAATTTTTTAGGCGCGTTGGTAATACAAATTGGTTGGAGTGCCACTTTAAAAATGGCCGCTTACGCCGGGCTTGTTCTCATGGTTCTTTTATGGCTAGGCATCCGTAACAAACCCGCAAATGATGTTTCGGGGATGTCCGGCACCATTGATAATCTTCGTACCAGCATGCGAGAACTTCTCGTCATTGCCAGAAAACCACAAATTTGGATCAACTGTTTTTTCGGATGTTTGGTCTATTTACCAACTACCGTGTTTGCTGAGCTCTGGGGTATTCCTTACTTAATGAATGCGCATGGTCTCTCAGAAGTGAGTGCCGATTTCGCAAATTCGGTGTTATTTTTAGGGTTCACTATCGGAGCCCCAACAATGGGCTTTATTTCAGATACTTTAAAATGCCGTAGACCACCAATGTTGATTGGTGCCTTTGGTGCAGCGATTGTAATGTCAATGATTTTATATGCGCCTGGATTACATTACATACATATATGTTCGTTGATGTTTATATTAGGGCTGTTATACAGCGCACAATGTTTAGTGTTCCCGGTAAGCCGAGAGTCTAGCCCGGTAGCAGCAGCCGCTACCGCAATGGCGTTTACCAATATGGTGGTGATGTTAGGCGCAATGATTCTACAGCCTTTGGTGGGACACTTACTCGATTATAGCTATATGTTGCGTATGCGTATTGAAGGGGCAACTGAAGTGGCGCATAAGATGCATAAAGTGTACACTTTAATGGACTATCAACTTGCCTTGTCAGTAATCCCTATCGGAATATTAATTGCTGGCGTACTCGTCTTTTTCTTAAGAGAAACTTATGCAGACATGCAGCACTAAACAATTGTGTTACGGCGCCGTTATCTGTTTTATCGGCGCTTTATTTTATTGTTACGAATTTATCTTGCGGATTCTTCCCGGGGTTTTGCAAGATGAGTTAATGCAGGCATTCGGACACATCTCTGCGAGTACCTTCGGACAAATATCCGCTTTATATTATTTTGCGTATTCTCCCATGCAGGTGCCCGTTGGTTTATTAATCGATAGAGTTGGCCCTCGGCGTTTATTAACACTGGCTTGTCTGTTATGTGCGATAGGCTCTCTTGGTTTTTCATATCTTTCTTCCATGTGGATAGCTGGCGCTGGCCGATTTTTAGTAGGCCTTGGCTCTTCTTTTGCTTTTGTTGGCGTATTATCGTTAGCGACACACTGGCTACCAAGAAAATATTTTTCTTTGGTAGCGGGTTTAATGACGACGCTAGGCATGTGCGGTTTAATTTATGGAGAGGTAGAGATTACCCGTGTTGCCGAGCAATTCGGTCTTCCGGTAGTTTTGAATGGAACCGTTATGGTAGGGTTTATCTTAAGTGCCTTATTATTGATAATGGTCCGTGATGCGCCGGTGAGCGATCAAATGGAGTCTCCAGCCGTTTTTGCCTGGTCTGTCTTTTTCAAACAAGTCCTCAAAGTGATAGTGTCACCTAAAGTATGGTTGGTGGGCTTGGTAGGTGCTTGTTTATATACTTCTTTATCTGTTTTCGGGGAGTTGTGGGGCAAAACGTATTTAGAGCAAGCCTACCATCTAAGCGATTTACAGGCAGCGAAGTGTATGTCAGCTGTGTTTCTGGGCTGGGCAGTGGGGGCACCACTGTTAGGTTTTCTTTCCGACCATTTTGCGCGACGCATTATTCCGTTGATGATCGGTGCTTTGGGTGGGCTGATTTCCATCATCGCCATTTTGTATTATCCGCATTGGTCTTTATTACAATTATTTGTGTGGCTTTTCTTATATGGGGTGTTTACCTCGGCTGAGATTATCGTGTTTGTGATGGGAAAAGAGGTCGTTGACGACCTGAACATTACCGGTACCGTATTTGCCGTAGTGAACATGATAGTGACCCTTGGAGGGGTTATTTTTCAGCCGCTGGTAGGGCATATATTAGATTGGTGCGCGCTCGTCCCTCATGTGTACGGACCGTTAGAGTATCAAAAAGCACTATCGTTATTACCGGGTTCTTTATTCCTCGTGTTGTTATTAGGGTTTTTCTTGTCGGAAAAAAAGAAGTAAGGATACCTGAGAGAACTCAAGACGCTCTGCGCATAAAATGCCGGATCAAGGGTATGTATTTTTCGGATTAAGGATGTGTATTTCTCGGATTAAGGCTATACTTAATATATAAATATTATAGTGAGAGACCTGCATGTACTTAAGAAGTATCGAGCCACTAATTGTGGATTTACTCTCTGAATTTCGGATCATTTATCTCACGGGACCGCGGCAATCAGGAAAGAGTACCTTAGTGCGTTTTATCGCCGAACAAACAGGCATGGATTATATAACCTTAGACAATCAAGCGATGCTTGCCGCAGTACAGAATGATCCGCATGGCTTTATTCAATCCTTGGGTCACAGAAAGATAGTTTTAGATGAATTTCAATATGCGCCACAATTAATTCTTGCCGTAAAAGAGGCATCAGATGCCTTATCACCAGAAGAGAAGGGAAAGTTTATTTTAACCGGATCTGCTGATATTTTTCGTTCAGCTAAAGCACAAGAAGCTCTGCCAGGGCACATGGCTCGCTTAGAGTTATATCCATTGGCTCTAGGGGAGCTAAACTCCCCCTCTAAAAACATCATTGATTATTTAGTAGAGGGGCATTACCAAAGTGAAAAAACCCCTTTAATAAAGCGAGAAGTCCTTGCAAACATGGTGTTACAAGGCGGGTATCCTGAAGTACAGACCAAAAGCCCTCGTGCGAAGCAGCTATGGTTTCGATCTTATTTAGAGGGGCGCTTGTGGAAAGACTTTGAAACATTATATGCGGCGCGGGGTGATTATCATTCCAAGTTACAGGCATTGGTACCTTATTTAGCGGGCTTAAGTGGTAATTTATTGAAGTATGCGCATGTGGCGAATGATTTAGGGTTGGATGATAAAGTCGTCAGAGCATATATTGAAATTTTGGATTTAATGTTCATAGTAAAACGCTTACCAGCCTATTTAAAAAACAAAGCCAAACGTCAAGCAACAACACTACCCAAGTTACAAATGGTTGACACGGGATTGGCTTGCTATTTATTAGGACTACATACAGACGCACAATTATTAGTGAGTCATTATTATGGTGGTTTATTAGAAAACTTTTTAGTAATGGAGTTTTGTAAACAAGCGACATGGTCTATAAATACGGTTGAATTATATCATTTTCGAAATGCACGTAAAAAAGAAGTAGATTTGGTTTTAGAGCAAAGTAATGGTCAAATTATTGGAATTGAGATAAAAGCATCGTCTTCTGTGAATAGTGCAGATTTTAACGGGCTTGCTTGTCTCGCAGAGTTTGCTGGCACTCGGTTTGCGCATGGAGTGCTGTTCTATTCTGGACAAGAGGTTCTGCCGTTCACGGTCGGTGAGCGGAGATTTTATGCATTGCCAATAGGATTACTATTAAACTCCTTAGCCTCTAACTAACGATTTCTATTTTGTGTCTAGAGCGCCTCATAAACCGCAATGAGTTCTTTTACCTGTCCTCGCTGTTTGCAGCTAATCATTCTTTGTACCGATAAAGAGTGGATAGTATCGCTTTGTGCATATAAATCACGGGCCTCAGGAGTATCATGATTGGATATAACCACTGAGACCCCTCTTTTAGCATGCTCCTCGGCTAAACGAGCCAAGTCGATTTGGTCTTGATGGCTGAAGGGTGTTTTATGATAAGTGGAAAAATACGCGGTATTGGAGAGTGGAATATAAGGTGGGTCGCAATAAATCACATCGCCCGGCACACTGAGCTTAAATATTTCTCGAAAATCAGTGCCGTAAAAAGCGGCCCGTTTGGCTTTTTCTGCAAAAAAGCTCATTTCTTGAATAGCCAAATAGGGTTTGGTGTAGCGCCCAAAAGGAACATTATATTTTCCGGAGGAATTATACCGACATAAGCCGTTATATCCGTGCTTGTTTAAATAAATAAACAAACAAGCGCGCTCTATAGAAGCGGGAGGGCTTTGGTTAAACGCGTCTCGTAAAGCATAATATTGGGCAGAGGTATTGTTCTCTGGTGAAAATAAGGCAGTACATTGCTTTATGATACGGGAGGTATTCGTATTGAGATGTTGAAAAATATGAATAATATCTTCGTTAGTATCATTCAGAATATAGTCAGCATAATCGGTATTTAAAAATACGGTTCCACTTCCGACAAAAGGCTCAATAAGCCGCTTTCCCTGAGGTAATATGGTTTTGAGGTTGGTCAACTGCGAATGTTTACAACCAGCCCATTTTAAGAAAGATCTCATATTTTATCGCAATATAGAGCATAAAAAGACTCGAAGCTATTAAGAAGTATACGGTGAAATAGCCTCCCGGAATATGGGATGATGTCCATACTTTATGCGTTTTTCGGCCTCGCCACACCATGAGTGCAGGTAAGAGTAACAATAAGATAATACAAGCGACGCCCGCAAAACGAAATGCCAGTAAATAAAGATCCGGTTTGAGCAGGACAATGGCTAATGGAGGGGCAAATGTCAGTAAAAAAACAGCGAATCCTTGTGATCCTTGTTTTTTAAGGGAGAGTCCATCGGCTAAGAAGTCGAATAAGCCTGTAGAGACCGCTAAGAAAGCCGTTAAAATGCAGATAGACGTGAAAAAATTAAAAAGTTTGATAATCCAAGGGGTATGCAGAACGTGTGATAGCGACTCTCCTAGCGTGCTTGTGGCGTGAGGGTCGTGCATGAGGGAGACGAGTCCGAAGGCGCCATGTGCGGGGATAACCCCCATAATAACTGCATTCCAGAAAATATAGCAGATAAGAGGAATGCATGAGCCCCAAAGAATCATTTTGCGTAGTCCGACTAAATCGTTATGAAAATAGTCGCGTAAACTGGGGACAATAGTGGCAAAGCCATAGGCGGAAATTAAGGTGGTGAGGGTGGGCGGGATAGCGTGGATACTGCCAACAGAGAGTTGATGGCTTTGTATAAAAGGGCTAATCAGCACGAGTAAAATTAAATATATACTCAGCTTGCCAAACATTAAACCTCGATTGACGTAATCAACGGTCTCTATACCACGGTAGACAATAACGCTGCATAAGAGCGTGAAAATACAGGCCTGAAAGGGGTCAGAAAGCGGAAATGAAAAAGATTGAGAGACGGTATAGATAATATCGCTGCCACCGGCAATATAACCAGAGAGTAAACTATAGAGCAAGAATAGATAGCTTATCCATGCAATGCCCGCACCTATAGGCCCCAACGTATAGCGCGACATAGAAATGAGGTTGGTTCCCGTGGGCAGTTGCGCACAAACTTCTAAGATAAATAAAGCGCCGAGCGTCATAATGAACCAACAGAAAATCAATGCAACAAAAGTATTTGCAAAACCAACTTTACTGAGCACAATCGGCAAAGCGAGCATCCCGCCACCGATGGAGGTTCCGATAATTAATAAGGTGCCCCCAATATATTTGGCGATAGATTCGTGAAACTGTTTCATTTTTCTTGGTTTTCCATGGTGTGGGTATTATAGACGGCAGGATTTGGTTTCACATGCCATTGGATCTCAACATGACGATTTTGTGCATCGCCATGGATGGTTTGTGGATCGGCGATAGTAAAAGTATCACCATATCCCTGTAGAGAAAGATGTTTAGCCGGAATACCATTGGCCCAGAGGAAGGTAATAATCGCATTTGCATAGGCATCACTGCGCATATAGCGTTGTTGTGCGGAACCTATATGATCAGAGAATCCTGCCACATAAATAGTATGGTGTGGTGAGGCTTGAATTAAACGGATGACGTTTTCTAGTCCAACATGTTTTAAGTCATCTAAGCGCGCACTTTTCGAGACAAAATAAATATCTGTAGGAATAATCAGGGTGGTGGTTCCCAAATAATCAATGGTTTGGATGTTTTCTTCGGCGAGTTTTCGAATAAGATAAGGCCGGCTATTTTTAATCAGACCGGCGACGCCGCCCGCCCCGAGACCAACTCCGGCACCAACGAGGGTGGCCCCAGCAGCTACGCCTATTGCCGCACCTATCCCCGTCCCTGCAGCCGTATGAGCCGCAATACTGGTGGTGTCTTTTTCTGGTTCAAATTGATGATAAGGGGGGCCATAGCAGCTGGAAAGTAGAAAGGTAAGCGTACAACAGACAAAGAGGGAATATCTGTTCATAGAAGACGGTCCTTAGAGTCGGAGGGTCGGTGTTGGTAATACTGATCTGCAGCTTGTGCTTTATGTTCATTTTCTTGTAAACGGAGATGTTTGAGTTGTTCATCCCACCAACTACGGAAAATAGTTTGACTACGCTGCGTCATACGCCAGACTTTGGCCAAATGTTTTACCAGCATAGGTAATTGTTTCGGATTAAAAACGAGAAGGGCAACCAACAAGGTTAGGAGACATTCCGCAAGATTCATGATTTGGATTCCGTATCGGAGTCTTGTAGGGCGCGGCGAAAATTTTTAAGCGCCTCTCCTAAGTCATGGCCGATATGCTTTAACTTTTCTGTACCAAAAATGAAAATTATCATTAGAAAAATAAGTAACAAAGAAACAGGGCTCGCATTGCTTAATCCCATGTTATCTCCTTATTAAAGAGAGACTGAGGAGGATAAGCCCCCCTAATATAGCCGGGGCATTCCAAGGTTCAGGAAAATGATACTCCCTTAAGAGAGTAATTGCCAGCAATCCAAGCCCCAAGCCTGCGCAAAATCCATAACCCCATTGTATAGAAATAGGTGGCGGGGTAGCTGTCTTTTTTACATCAAGCATTTGATAGAGGCGCCGAGGGAGATCGGGGAGCTGCTCTATTAAAAAAGGGAGCTCTTGTTTACAATGCTGCAGAAATTTTTTGAAACCAACTTGTTCACGTAACCATTTTTCTAAAAAGGGTTTTGCGGTTTTCCAGAGGTCTAGTTCAGGATATAACTGTCGACCTAAGCCTTCGACGGTTAATAAGGTTTTTCGTAGTAAAAATAATTGAGGTTGTATATCCATTTCAAATTGTTTGGCAACCATAATCAGTCGTAATAAAAGCATACTAAAAGAAATATCTTTGAGAGGCTTTTCAAAAATGGGTTCACACACAGCACGTAGTGCATTCGCAAAATCATGTACATCAATATGAGAAGGAACCCCACCAGACTCAAGATGCAGCACGGCAACACGCTCATAGTCGCGCGTGAAAAAGGCGTAGAGGTTTTCGGCCAGATAGCGTTTGTCGCGCTCGTTGAGGGTTCCGACAATACCGAAGTCCACACAAATGTATTGTGGGTTTTCTTGGCGGTGTGGATTCACGAAAATATTGCCTGGATGCATGTCTGCATGAAAAAAACAATCACGAAACACTTGGGAGAGGAATATAACAATGCCTTGCTCTGCTAATTTTTTGCGATTAATCTGTTGCGCATCTAAAGTGTCGACATCCGTAATAGGAATACCATGGATACGTTCCATAACCAAAATAGAGGTACCGGTATATTCCCAATATACTTTAGGAACATACAGTAATGGAGAGTTGTGAAAATTTCGACGTAATTGGGAAGCATTGGCCCCCTCTTGTTGCATATCGAGCTCGCGTAATAAATGCTTTTCAAATTCAGCAATGATTGCGAAGAGTTTAAGTCGCTTGCTTGCAGGATAGACACAGTGCAAAAGGGTAGCAATATGCCTCATGAGATGAATATCTTGTTGAATTTTATCTTGAATATGAGGTCTGACCACTTTCACAATGACTTCGTCACCATTCAAAAGCTGCGCTGCATGCACTTGCGCAATAGAAGCCGACCCTAAAGGGGTGGTTTCAAAAATGGCAAAAGCAGTATGCAAAGGCGCCGATAAATTTTGCTCGATGATCTGTATTGCGATGTCAGATGGAAAAGAAGGAGCATTGTCTCGTAGTTTTGAGAGTTCTTCGGTTACTTCCAAAGGGAGTATATCTGGCCGAGTAGAGAGTGCTTGACCAAATTTAATAAAGATAGGCCCCAGCTGAGCGAAAGTTTCTTTGAGCGCTAATCCGGTGTTAGCAGGTTTTCTAATAAACCAAGCAAGCGGATAGAGATAAAAGCAAAATCTTAGGACGAAAAAAATACCGGTATTGGGTAGGCAGTGAAAAATCCCTCTACGGACGATCACATGGTAAATAAAGAAAAAGCGGCAAAAAGAACGAAAAATTTTCATATTTTTAATGGAAGTCGGGCTGCGGCTCGATCTACGTCTAGAGTGGTGTGATAGAGGTCTTGATAAAAATCCTCGACTTCTTCCCGACATGGGGTTTGCCGTAGTTCGTCTTGTAAATAAGTGGAAAGTGCGTATTGTACTGTATCTAAGAGTCTTTGTGCAAAGGCTTTACTTTGGTTCAGGAAATATAGTAGAGGAACCGCCATAAAATTACCCGTAATTTGCGTCAGTGGGGTTTCCCAATCGATGATGACACCGTTGAGACATTGTTGTAACTGTTGTGCAAACTCTAGATCGCCAGTGATTTTTACGGAACTGGGCATATGGCCATGCTGCGCTAAAGTAGCGAGGCGCAGTAGCGCGGGCCAATCACATTCGATACGAGTATCTGCCGAGGTTTTTTCTACAAGTACGGCACCACGAGGGAGAAATTGTACAAATACTTGCGCGCCAAACGGCTGAATTTCGATTAATAAGGTTTTTTGTTCGGCGAGAAGTCGAGGCCAGATGGGGGACGCTTCCCAATCCACATATTCCTGTAGCAAGGTATTGATAAGATTATGTATAAACGAGGGTATGGACATATATTTACCTAGTATTTAAATGCGCGATGTATGGCGACAATACCACCGCATAAATTATGTACGCTGCAATCGTCAAAGCCAGCTGTTTCAATCAGTGTTTTGAGGGCGGCCTGATCGGGATGCATGCGGATAGATTCTGCGAGGTAGCGATAACTTGCTTCATCTTGTGAGAATATTTTTCCAAGATAAGGCATTACTTTAAAAGAATACCAATCATATACGGGGGTGAGCCCGGCACAGACGGGTTTTGAAAACTCGAGCACAAGCATTTGTCCGCCAGGTTTACAAACGCGATACATCTCTGATAAAGCTTTCGATTTTTGTGTGACATTACGTAGACCAAAACCTATCGTGACTAAATGGACAGAATCACCAGGGAAGGGGAGCTGTTCTGCATTGGCCTGAACGTATTCTATATTGTCTAAAAGGCCTTTATCCGTGAGACGATGACGCCCGGTTTCTAACATGGAGGCATTGATATCACTGAGTATAACCTGACCTTGACTGCCCACGGCTCGACTGAGCAGATAGGAGAGGTCACCACTGCCACCAGCAAGATCAAGCACTGTGTCGCCTGGTCGTGGTTGTGCTAGGCTAATGGCCATACGTTTCCAGAGGCGATGTAGACCGAAAGACATAATATCATTCATGCGATCATAATATGGTGCGACAGACTGGAATACGTCGCGTACTTTATGGGTTTTTTCGGATAGCGGAATGGAGGTAAATCCAAAATCAGTGGTTTCTTCAGGGGTAGTCATAGGGTACGTCCAGCAAGCGTATTGCATAATGGCCATAGAAGGCAAGAAACGATGCCCATGGCGATGATAAAAAATAAAAAATTGATAGCGGTTTTGAGGGGAAGCAGTCGAATTTTTTGGGGTGAGGGGGTTTGTAGAGTGAGATACGTGAGTAAGAGTAAACCTATACAGGCAGAAGAATGGTAGCCCACTTCATAGAGGACAGAAAAGGTGCTCATGGACGGGGTTCTGAAATCAGTTGAAAAATTCAGCAGCGCAATACTGCCCAACCATAGCATAACAGTGCCAGCGGTCTGGTTTTTTACAACCATGCTTTCCCAGGTAGATAATACGGGTAAAATCAGCATGGGAAAATAATAGTTCCAGCCTAAAGGGCTGAGTAATAACATGAGGCAGATAGTAAAATTAAAACTTTGATGGTTTTCAGGAGTATCGTTATCCCGTTTTAAATAGTTAAAGTAGGCGATTAATGAGCAAAAAAGTATAAAAATATAGCTGTACTTTAAGGGGGCCAACCCTGGAAAAAGCAGGTCTAGGTTATGCACATGATAATAGCTGTAATAGGATAAAGTGGAGGTAGGGGACGTAAGGCGCGCCATGAGTCCTAGAATAGAGGCATTCCAAGAGGCATTAATAACGATAACACTGGTTTTAAGCGCCGCAATATATTGAAAATACGGGGCGCTGCCATAAATAAAATAGGGGAAGCTGCTACATACGACAATGGTGATGAGCATAATATAGGCGACACGGGCTCTATTTTTTTGCCAGGAATAAATTAAAAGGAGTGCCGGAAAGAATTTTAGACTGGTGAGTATTCCCCAAAATATCCCAGCTGGTAGGTCTTTTTTTTGTTGATAAAAATAATAGCCAGCTATCAGTAATAAAAATAAAAAATTGCCCATTTGTCCCGTGAGTGCATTTTTAATAACGCAGGTACTGCTGAGGACGCAGAGAAATACAAACCAAGGGTATTTTTTGCTCAGCGCTTTTTGTGGCAAGAGGGTTAATACTATTTTATATCCTATACTCACCGCGCCTAAAGAAAGAAGAATCCAAAGTGCCGTGGCGACGGGTCTTGAAAAAAGCGCTAGAATACTTTCTGTAATAATAGTGAAGGGCGGATTATAGTTGATAGGCATATTTTCAAATTTGCCGGGGATATCATAAGGAACGTAAGGATTTAGATGATGTAATAAATTTTTTGCTGAATTGTAAAAACAGAAAAAGTCGTTTTTCCAATTGGTGTCTAGGACTTTATAGAGTAGCCAAGTATAAAAACAGAACAACACTCCGAACATAAAAGTATAGCGCTTTTTGTGGCGATAGATGCTCGCCACGTTTCGAAGTGCTGTCTTCATTATGATAGTTCGCAAAAACGCGCTAGACGGTCCATCGCCTTTTCTAAAGAGGTCAGGTCCGTGGCAAAAGAAAGACGGATACAACCCTCACATCCAAAAGCAGAGCCAGGAACCAAAGCGACGCCAGTTTCTTCTAATAAAAGCTGCGAGAACTCTAAGTCATTTTTCAATTTTTTGGCTTCAATAATAGTTTGCACGGAAGGAAAACTATAAAAAGTACCATCTGCGGGAACGACTTGAATCCCTGGAATGGCGTTGAGACGCTCTAATAGATAAGTATGTCTTTGTTCAAAGGCTTGGGTCATCTGTGCGACTGCGTCTTGAGGGCCTAACAAGGCTGCAACGGCTGCTTTTTGTGCAATACTACAAGGATTCGAAGTCGATTGTGATTGAATCATGGTCATTGCGTTAATGAGGGGTTTGGGCCCGGCTGTATATCCAATACGCCAGCCAGTCATCGAGTATGCTTTAGATACGCCGTTGAGCACGATCGTTCGAGAATATAGCGCAGGATTGGTATTGAGAATATTCACGAAAGGTTGCGACCAGAGAATCTTTTCGTACATATCATCGGTAGCAATGAGAACGTGCGGATGTCGCTCAAGGACATCTCCTAGTGCGCGGAGCTCTGCTGCACTGTATGCAATACCCGATGGGTTTGAAGGACTATTGATAAAAAAGAGTCGAGTTTTTGGGGTAATGGCTGCGTCAAGCTGTTCTGGTAAAATTTTATAATGTTGATCGATAGTGGTAGGGATAATAACGGGCACGCCTTCTGCTAATAAAGCGATATCTGGATAAGAAACCCAGTATGGAGCAGGGATAATAACTTCATCGCCAGGATTGATCAGTGCTTGACAGAGATTGTAGATGCTTTGTTTACCACCAACAGAAATAACGATTTCGTCGGTGGAGTATTCTAGCTGATTATCTTCTTTAAATTTTTGGCGAACCGCTTCTTTTAATTCAGGAATTCCACCGACGGCGGTATATTTAGTAAAACCATTTTGAATCGCCTTAATCGCGGCTTGTTTAATATGCTCCGGGGTGTCAAAATCTGGTTCTCCTGAGCCGAAACTGATAATATCTGCACCTGCTGCACGCATGGCTGCTGCACGAGCAGTGACCGCCAAGGTAGGCGAAGGTTTAACTAATTTTAAGCGTTCAGCAAGTAATATTGACATAGAAGCCTCTTGTAATAAGGAATGTATGAATTCATCCTTTCAGTTATGTTCAGAGTATAGCCCTGCGGGCGATCAGCCAGGGGCCATCCAACATTTAGTGGATGGGGTACAAGCTGGTCTTGCACGCCAGGTATTATTAGGGGTGACGGGGTCTGGAAAGACATTTACCATCGCGCATGTTATTCAAACCATAGATCGCCCAACGTTAGTGATGGCACCTAATAAAACTTTGGCTGCACAATTGTACAGTGAGTTTAAAGCATTTTTCCCCAATAATGCAGTCGAGTATTTTGTCTCATATTACGATTATTATCAACCAGAAGCGTATGTTCCTGCATCAGATACTTTTATTGAAAAAGATGCTTCCATCAATGAACACATTGAGCAGATGCGTCTTTCCGCCACAAAGGCGTTGATAGAACGGCGAGATGTAATCATTGTTGCCAGTGTGTCTGCTATTTATGGCTTAGGAGATCCAGACTCTTATTTACGTATGGTTTTGCAGTGCGTGCTCGGGGAGCGTATTCCGCAGCGAGAAATTTTGCAACGTTTGGTGGACATGCAATACACACGAACTACCTTGGTGTTAGAGCGAGGGCAGTTTCGAGTGCATGGAGATACGATTGATATTTTTCCCGCAGAGGTAGAAAAAGAAGCGGTTCGTATAGAACTTTTTGATGAAACCATCCACAGTATTCGCCGGTTTGATCCTTTAACGGGGCGCATGATGAGTAAGTTGGCTCGTATTACGGTTTTTCCTAAAACGCATTATGTGACACCGCGGGAACGCTTATTGGCGTCTATTGATCCGATTAAAGCAGAGTTAGAGTCGCGACTCATAGAGTTTACCGCACAGAATAAATTAGTCGAAGCACAGCGTTTAGAGCAACGCACTAATTTTGATATAGAAATGTTGTTGGAGTTGGGATATTGCTCCGGGATTGAAAATTATTCCCGTTACCTATCAGGACGTCTTCCCGGTGAGGCACCGCCGACGTTATTTGATTATTTGCCGGATGATGCTTTGTTGGTGTTGGATGAATCACATGTGACCGTGCCACAAATTGGGGGGATGTATAAAGGGGATAGAGCGCGCAAACAAACTTTAGTCGAGTATGGCTTTCGTTTGCCATCGGCACTGGATAATCGCCCCTTACAATTTGATGAGTTTGAGGCACGTTCTCCACAAACGATATATGTATCGGCGACACCTGGCCCTTATGAAATGGCGCACACGGATGCTTTAATAGAGCAAGTGATACGTCCGACGGGGCTGATCGATCCCGAGATTACAGTACGAGATGCGACGACGCAAGTGGAGGATTTACTCTCGGAAATCACGTTGGTCACGCGCGAAGGTTATCGTGTATTAGTAACCACGCTCACCAAAAAGATGGCGGAAAATTTAACAGACTATTTGGCAGAACATGGAATCAAAGTGCGTTATTTGCATTCTGATATTGATACCATTGAACGTATGGAAATTATTCGGGATTTGCGCCTAGGCACTTTCGATGTATTAGTGGGCATTAACTTATTACGTGAAGGACTCGATATGCCCGAAGTGGCGTTGGTTGCCATCTTAGATGCTGATAAGGAAGGGTTTTTACGTTCAGAGCGTTCACTCATCCAAACCATAGGTCGAGCCGCGCGTAATATTCAGGGACGTGTGATTTTATACGCCACTACTATCACCAACTCTATGCGCCGCGCGATGGATGAAACGGATAGGCGACGAGAGAGACAAAAAGCACATAACGTGTTACATGGCATTACACCGAAAGGAATAGAAAAACCCATTATGGGGACATTAGCGGTACCTGAGGATGCTCCTGTTACGGAGGTTGCGGCGCAAGGTATGAACATTCACTCTGTGGAGGCCGCACAAAAAGAAATGATTCTTTTAGAAAAACAAATGCGGATGCATGCTCAGAATTTAGAGTTTGAAGAAGCGGCACTGATTCGCGATAAAATTGCTTGGCTAAAAAAGCAGTGGATCTAGAGATACGGATACACTGAAGCCTGCTTTCTGCGGTTTATCTGCGGAATCCAGGAAAATTTTAATTTTAATTTTAATTTATGTTTTAATTTGGATCGAGGTAGAAGTAATAAAGGCGAGAAGCGTCTTTAAAAAAACGCTATATGCCATCCCTGGCTGCTCGCAAAAAACGTCCTGTTTTTTGACGTTTTTTAAAGACGCTTCTCGCCTTCATTCCTTCTGCAACCTTCAGTGTATTTAACAAGAAATCCCACTGAACTTCTGTGTGACACGTGAGGTGAGTAGCGCGCATGAATGAATGGATGGATGGATGTGTCGTCCTGGGATTTAGGGCTGCTTGGCGAGCGCGCGAGCCTTAGCAGGCCTTAATGCCCCTGTCTCTTGGTCACATCTATATCCTGAGCAGATAATAAAATAGCACGTCATTTCGAGCCAGTTTTAATACAGAAAAGAACCACAGAGAATTCTGCGAGAAATCTCCTGCAGACAGATCGATCCCAGCAGCAAGGGATCCCTCGCGGAATTTTCAGAGAATTTAACTTAATTCAAACTGGCTCGGGATGACGGGTCTTTTTTAATTTTAGAGCAAAACAGAAAGACAACTAAAAAATCCAAAATACATAGTTTATAGTGGATTCTTTAAGGACTTGTGTAGAAGATTCAGCTTAATGCCCTAAAATTGCACTTGGTCCTCACTCCGTAACAGGAGTGAATAAAGCACAATGAAAGCAATAGATATTTCATGGACACGCGATCCTGTTGATCGCGTTATGGTTGCTGCAACTAGTATTTTAAATATTCCATTAGTGACGAAAGATCAGTTGATTTTGAAAAATTTTTCGTTAGCAGTCTGGTAATCATCAGACGTTATGAACTCAATTCTTCCTCAAGACTTGCCAGTGTTTGCGCACCATAAAGAATAGTTTTTAGTTTCCCTTGGGGCGTGAGTACAATAGTAGCAGGTACACCTTGTAGTTCTTCTATCCCCAGTGCAGGTCCAGGGTCAGTTTTTAAGCTAGGGTATGTTAAGCCGTATTGATGTACAAGGGCAGCGAGATCCGCCGGAGGTAATGGATCCCAGTGTAAGGCATAGAGTGCGACTTTGTTTTTATTTTTTTTGTAGAAAGCATTTAAGGCAGGGATTTCTTCTAGGCAAGGGTGACACCAATTTGCCCAATAATTAATAAATACCCATTTTCCGTGTAATGCTTGTAATGGGACTGTTTTGCCAATGAGCGGTTGTAGATTGGGGGCGGCTAATAGCGGATTTGCAAAAAATACGCTGAAAAATATACTGAGAGCAAGGATACTGCGCTGCATAATCGATTACCGTAGTGGTTTACAAACAGAGAAGTAAGCATATCATTTTTGGAGAGTTTCTTCTACTTGCATCAAATCGTATATTTTAAAGTACTTGATTTTTTGGCGAAAAAAAGATAATACTATCGCCCTTTGCGTAAAACCCACAAAAGCACACATTGTTTAAAAATAAAGCTTCCATATTCTGGGGAGTTTGGTATAATGCACTCAGAAAAGCTCATATTGTTCTTTTTTGAGCCAAAACTTGACTAATGAAGTCCTACCTCAAAACTAAGGATGTCTGCATGATGATGATTTTAGCCGGAATAATACTCTTCTTAAGCATTTTTTGTGTTGTAGGCATGATCTGTGCAATGCGAAAGCAAGCGCCAGTGCAGGTATCTACACGGGAGTATATCCAGTTAACCATCAGTGGCATCATTGCGTTTATGGCAGATACCTTTGGTGTCGGTAGTTTTGCCGTAAATGTGGCGCTGGCTAAAATGTTTGGTACGTTTTCGGATGAAGAGCTTCCCGCGGTAGTGAATGGCGCGCAGGTAGTACCTGGCATTATCGAAGCTATTTTTTTCATGCAGTTTGTCGATGTAGATGTTAAGACCTTATTGGTTTTGGTTTTAGGCACTTGTATCGGCGGTGTTTGTGGTGGAAAAGTTGTGAGTTACACTGAAAAACAACATATTCGCTTAGTCATGTTGATGTGCTTTTCTGTTCTCGTGATGTTGTTAATAGGGTATCAAATGAATTGGTTTCCTATCGCGGGTGAGGCGACCTCTCTAGACGGATGGCGCTTAGGAGTCGGCTTCTTGGGTATGATGTTGTGTGGAGCCCTGACTTCCGTCGGTGTTGGTTTATTCGTCATGATTCAAAGCGTGTTATTTTTACTGGGTGTGTCTCCTGAAGTAGCTTTTCCCATTATGACTATTGCCGGTGCAATGCAACAACCCTTAACGACCTTAGTGTTTTTGAAAGAGCAGAAAATTCCTTTAAAGAAAACCATGATTTTAAGTGTTGCGGGTTGTCTAGGCGTATTTTTTGCCTTACCTATATTTAATGAATTAAGTGAGCATGCATTACGTACTTTGCTGCTGGCGATATTGGTGTATAATGTGGTCTCCATTGGTCGGGCTTATGTGAAAGAGCAGCGTAATACGGATCGCTTAGACGACCGTTTGCTGGAACTTTCATAAGTTATACTGCGAGTAGTATAGCAGCCCCGTGATACAAAGGGGTTCACCATGAACTGCACATCTCTAAAGCAACAATTGACGCAAGCCTATCATACCTTAGCGTATTTAGGCTTGGATGATCATACTTACACACATCTTTCTGTGCGAGCGAGCACACAAGATGCCTTCTATATTTATCCTTTCGGCTTGCGGTTTGAAGAAACCCAAGCGGATACATTAATGAAGATTAGCTTACAAGGGGATATTTTAGAGGGTGAAGAGTATCAATATAATCGAACGGGTTATGTGATACACAGTTCTTTATATACTGCTCGTCCAGATATTCAAGCATTATTTCACATCCACACCCCAGAAATAGTCGCAGTATCGGCGATGGAAGCCGGTTTATTGCCGATTAGCCAGTGGGCTCTCCATTTTTATAATCAAGTTGCTTATCATGGCTATCACTCGCTTACTTTAGATTGGGACGCCGGGAAGGCACTCATTCAAGATTTTCAGCAAGGATATACACTGCTTTTACGCAATCATGGTGCCATTCTTGGGGGACGAACTATCCAAGAAGCGATGTTTTATACCTATCATCTACAAATGGCATGTAAAACGCAATGTATGGCGCTTGCTATGCAGCAACCCTTGGTGACTCCTTCGGCAGATATATGCGAGCAAGCGGTCGCTGATTTATTGAGTTTTGAAGCACAATTAGGCGCCCGAGATTGGGAAGCATGGGGCCGATTATTGAAGAGACAGAACCGCTTGATTCAGGAAAAAGAGCGCGTATAATCGAAAGCATTTCTTGCTGCGGAGTAATAATACTCACAGCAATTGAATTTTCGGCTAGGCATCCATGAACGAGCCGAGGGAGTGTACTTGTGGTCCATGACCGATGGTGAACGGACAACAACGCCGAAAATTCAAGTGCGAAGAGGATACAATAACAAAAGGATGTTGGTATGACACAAAAAACCCCACTATATGATGCACATATTGCCGCAGGCGCCCACATGGTAAATTTTTATGGTTGGGAAATGCCATTACATTATGGATCTCAGCTTCATGAGCACCATGTTGTACGTCAACACGCCGCTGTTTTTGATGTTTCTCATATGCTTATTTTAGATATTCTCGGTGCAGGTGGCCGTCATTTTTTACGTAAACTATTAACCAATGATATAGATAAAATCCCTGTGACTGGTGGCGCACTGTACAGCTGTATGTGTAATGAGAATGGCGGCATTATTGATGATCTGATTGTTTATCAGCGTAGTCCTGATCAATATCGAGTCATTTTAAACGCTGGAAAGCGAAAGCGTGATTTAGAATGGATTCACGCAAAAAGCGAAGGATTTTCGCTGGGTTTACAAGAACGCAATGATTTAGCAATTTTAGCCGTACAAGGTCCAGAGGCATTTGAAAAATTAAGTCAAGTATTAGCACCAGCACAGTGGGATGCGGTTTCTACCTTGCGTCGTTTTGAATGCGTAGAAGTACAAGATTGGTTTTTTGCGCGAACTGGATATACTGGCGAAGATGGATTAGAAATTTTAATACCTAAAGAAGACGTGCGTTTATTTTGGGATGCGCTGCTAGCCGCCGGCGTTCAGCCTTGTGGTTTAGGTGCACGTGATACCCTGCGTTTAGAGGCGGGATTTTTATTATCCGGCCAAGATATGGATGAAACCACCACACCCTTAGAATCTGGTTTGGCTTGGACCGTCATGCTGGATCAGGCCGATCGTGATTTTATTGGAAAAGGGGCCTTATTAAGTCAAAAAGCACAAGGGCCACAACAAAAAATGGTAGGTTTAGTTTTAGAAGAAAAAGGGGTGATGCGTCACGGACAGACTGTCTGGCATCAAGGTCAAGAGATCGGAGTGATTACGAGTGGCACTTATTCCCCAACGCGAGGAGACTCTATCGCTTTGGCACGGATTGCATCAGAAGTTTCTTCTCAGGTGACGGTGGATATTCGTGGAAAACGTTTACCTGCCAAAATAGTTCCTCCGCGCTTTTTAAAAAAAGGATAATAACATGACATCAAAAAAATTTACAAAAACGCATGAATGGGTAGAAGCAGAAGACGCAAATTATGCCATAGGTATTAGCGAGCATGCGCAGTCTTTGCTGGGTGATTTAGTGTTTGTGGAACTACCAGAAATAGGTTCTTCCTGGAATGCAGGTCAAGAAATGGGCGTACTCGAATCTGTAAAAGCGGCCGCTGATTTTTATGCCCCGGTGAGTGGAACGGTGGTTGCAGTGAATACAGAAATACAGGCAAATCCTGGCTTGGTGAATGAATCACCAGAAGAGCGAGGTTGGCTCGTACGATTAGCTATTTCTCGCCCTACAGAGCTAGAAACATTGCTTTCAGACTCAGAATACAAGGATTTAATCTCTCAGGAGGGTTAGATATGCCGTTTATTCCTCATACCTCTGCTGATATAGAATCTATGTTGGCCTCTATGGGTGTCGCTTCGGTTGAAGCATTATTTGATGAAATCCCTGCTGCTTTGCGTGCAAAGCCTTTTACGAATATCCCTGAAGGGATGAACGAAATGAAATTGCTGCAGCATGTGGAGGGTTTGGCGAGCGAAGTTGCAACTCCAACCTGCTTTTTGGGAGCGGGGGCGTATGACCATCATATTCCTGCAGCAGTGTGGGATATTGTGGGTCGTGGGGAATATTTAACCGCGTACACGCCTTATCAGGCGGAAGCCAGCCAGGGGACATTACAGTTATTGTATGAGTTTCAAACCATGATAGCGGAGCTGACTGGGATGGATGTCGCCAATGCATCGCTGTATGATGGCGCCTCAGCTTTAGCAGAAGCCGTATTTATGGCGGTACGCTTACAAAAATCGGATGCTCGAAGAACCATTCTAGTGCCCAAAACCTTGCATCCACTCTATCGAAAAGTTTTGGATACCATCGTTTCTCAACAAAATATTGTTTTATCTACTCTACCCTATGATGCTGCCACAGGGCAGATATCATTGGGTGATTTACCGACCCAAAATCAAGAAAATATTGCCGCTATTATTTTGATGCATCCTAACTTTTTTGGGGTTCTAGAGCCCGTCGATGAAGTGGTTGAGTGGGCTAAAAAGCATCAAATATATACGATTGCTTGTGTGAACCCTATGTCCCTTGCCTGGTTAAATCCTCCTGGTGTATGGGGCGGTACGGGCGTAGATATTGTGTGCGGGGAAGGGCAACCATTGGGTATTCCAATGGCGTCTGGAGGTCCTTATATGGGATTTTTAAGTGCCCGTATGGAGCATGTGCGTCAAATGCCCGGTCGCATTATCGGTCGTACGGTCGATGCACTTGGAAATCCGGGGTTTACTTTAACGTTGCAAGCGCGTGAACAACATATACGCCGTAGTAAAGCGACTTCAAATATCTGTACAAACCAAGGTTTATTAGTAACTGCAGCCACTATTTATATGAGTATGATGGGTGCAGAAGGGATGTTAGCAGTAGCGCAGGGCTCTCATCGTAATACCTTGAGTTTGGTTGAACAGTTAACGGCCTTACCTGGGGTAACCCAGAAGTTTGATAGTCCGTTTTTTCATGAGGCGGTATTACATTTTGCTGAGCCTTTAGAACCAATTTTTACTTCTTTATTGAAGGAAGGGATACTTGCTGGATTGCCATTAGGTAATTTTTATCCTGAATTAAAAAATTGTTTGTTGGTCTGTGCGACAGAGAAACGCACAGAGGCGGATATAGAAAAATATATCCGAAAAATAGCGGCTATGTTAACCAAGAGAGAAACCGCATGTTCATTATCCAAGTAAGTTATTTGGTGCCTGTGGCGGAAATAGATAAATTTTTACAAGCACACAGAGAGTATTTAGATTACCACTATAAGCAAGGTGTTTTAGTCGCATCAGGGCCCTTGAATCCCAGATTGGGGGGGATCATCATTGCGGCTACTAAAAGTAGAGCTTGGGTGGATACCTTTATTCAAGAGGATCCTTTTTACAAAGCGGAAGTTGCAAGCTATACCGTACAAGAATTTACACCAATAAAGCATTGCGAAGCATTGCATGCTTTAATCCAAGAAACGGAGGGTAATTTATGTTAATTTTTGAAAAAAGTATTTTACATAGGGTTGCCAGTGCTCAAATTCCGGATGTTGGTAATTTAAAGTCTAAGATTCCAGCACAATATTGTCGAAAAAACTTGCCACGCTTACCTGCTTGTTCAGAGCTGCAAGTGGTTCGTCATTATACACAGCTTTCGCAAAAGAATTTTTCTATTGATACGCAGATGTATCCATTAGGGTCTTGTACGATGAAGTATAACCCTAGAGGCGTGCATAAAGCAGCATCTCATGCGACTTTTCTAGAAAGACATCCGCTGATGCCAGAGTCTTGTAGTCAAGGAGTGCTGAAGTCTTTATATGCCTTACAAGAATATTTAAAAGAATTAACCGGAATGGTTGGCGTTTCTTTGACCCCAATGGCGGGTTCTCAAGGCGAATTTGCAGGGGTTGCCATGATAAAGGCATATCACCATGCCAGAGGAGAGGCGCACCGCGATGAAATGCTCATTCCAGATGCTGCACATGGCACTAATCCTGCCTCTGCCGTGATGTGTGGTTTTCGCATTGTAGAGTTAAAAACAGCCGCAGATGGAGACATCGATTTAGACGATTTACGTGCAAAAATAGGACCGCGTACTGCAGGGATTATGTTAACCAATCCCTCTACCCTGGGCTTGTTTATGAAGCAAATTCAAGTGGTCGCGAAGATGATTCACGAAGCAGGTGGTTTATTGTATTACGATGGTGCAAACTTTAACGCGATTGCCAGTAAAGTACGTCCTGGTGAGATGGGTTTTGATGTGATGCATCTGAATTTACATAAAACATTTGCAACACCGCATGGTGGCGGTGGCCCAGGCTCGGGACCAGTAGCCGTAGGCGCACGGTTATTACCCTATTTACCAATACCCTATGTCATACAAAAACAAGATCAATTCGTATTTGCAACCGAAGAAGACTGTCCACAAAGTATTGGTCGACTGTCTTGTTTTATGGGTAATGCAGGAATTCTACTGCGTGCTTATTTTTATATCCGAATGCTAGGCAAGCAAGGTTTATCGAGGTTATCAGAACTTGCCACCTTGAATGCAAACTATTTGTTACATGCTTTACAAAAAGCCGGATATACTGCCGCCTACCCTGAGCGTCGTGCGAGTCATGAATTTATCATTACTATACAGCCAGAGAAGAAAGCCTGGGGCGTGAGTGCGATGGATATTGCGAAGCGTTTACTGGATTATGGATTTCATGCGCCAACAACGTATTTTCCTTTGTTGATTCCAGAATGCCTATTGATTGAGCCCACTGAGACAGAGTGCAAGCAAGACTTAGATGCTTTTGTTGCGGCGATGCAGACGATTCGACAAGAAGCAGAGGCGGATCCAGACATGTTGCACCAAGCTCCGTATCATTTGCCGGTCCGCAGATTAGATGATTTGAAGGCCGCACGTAATTTGGATATTAATTACTATTACGCTGCTTCGTAGCGACCTATGGTATCCGAGCCGCGACCGTGAGGTCATGGCTTTACACACAAGTAAAGCTACTATGTCAAGGAATTCCCGCCTTTCCAATCTAGATAAAGCGGGAATTCCTTTTATGTAAGGAGACGCTCCTTTGACAGATGATGGAGCAGCCCTGGATTCTAAGACATAGTGGTTTTACTTGTGTGTAAAGCCATGACAGTGGGTAAGCGGAGCACTCAGATACGAACCGCGCATAAAGCGCGGTTCGTCGGCGTTTTTTTGTTACGACAACAACGGTTCCTTCGACATCGTATAAGAAGTCAGACGTTTTGCAAATTGTTGCAGCGATTCTATACCTGAAACCTCCGCATGTTTACACCATTCTTGTAGTTTTTCGATAAGCTCTTTTTGAGACGTCACGGTTTTAGACCAAAGCTGTTGTAAACGGCAACGATGATCATAAGCAATATTCAGCATTTGATGTCGTTTTAATAATTGTTGAATTTGTTCTTGCGTCGCTGAGGGTAAAATAGTTTCTCCCATGCGCAATAGACGGCTTACCCATTGTAAGTTTTTCCGTGTTTCTAAAGAAGAGCGTTTAGTTTCTTCTTGAATCATGGGGCGTAGCACTTGCGTGTAATAATCACCCATAATTTTAAGACGATTATGGACAATAACTTTTACCGTCTCTAAATCTACTTGTTTTTTATGGGATTGAATTTCAATTTTAGGTGGCAATTTTTTGACCTGCGCGAGTTTGAAAAACTGCAAGCAGCGTATGTAGCACCAGCCAATGTCTATCTCCCACCAGCGGATGGAGAATTTGGCAGAGGATGCATAAGCATGGTGATTATTGTGTAGCTCTTCACCGCCGATCCAGAGTGCCAAAGGAAAAAGATTGCGCGAAGCATCTGGGCAAGGGAAGTTTCGATACCCAAAATAGTGGGCGAGGCCATTAATAACCCCCGCTGCATGGAAAGGGATCCAGAGCATTTGTACCATCCAAATGAATATACCAGGGATACCGAAAACAATGAAATTGAGAACGAGAAGGATCCAGATGGCTTTACTTAAATGAGGGCCATATAGATGGTTTTCTATCCAGTCGTTGGGAGCATCATGCGCATATTTTTGGATGTTCGCGGGATCTTGCGCGGCCTTTCGATATAAAAGCCAGCCGCCCCATAAAACAGAGTTAATCCCCTCTATTTGAGGGCTATGGGGATCGCCTTCTTTGTCGGTGAAGGCATGGTGCTTTCGATGTACCGCTACCCATTCTGCGGTAGTTGTACCAGTTGTGAGCCAAAGCCAGAAACGAAAAAAATGGCTAATAACCGGGTGCAAAGTGATGGCGCGATGTGCTTGGCAGCGATGCAGATATAAGGTGTTTGCTGCAATAGTGATTTGGGTTAAGCACAACGTTGTAAGGATGTATCCCCCAAGAGAAAGGTGTAATAATCCGGAAAACATAAGGAAGCTCCCGTAAAAATCGTGATAAAAATAAAGACTGACAGTATAACTGCTTTTCAGGTGCGGAGTATAGTGTTAAAATAAAATAGGACCTATTTTACCAGGAGTAGCGACATGAATCCAATGAGAACGATTCGTCGAGGGTGGATAACTTGTATATCGTTTTTATATACAGGTTATATTTGTGCTTATTTGATGCTTCAAGGGTGGCGAAAACGAGAGCCAGGCGTATGGGTAGATGATTTTTTACAAAACTGGGGACAGACCTTATTGCGTTGGTTAGGGACAAAATGCACGGTGGTGAATCCCAAAAATATTTGTCCAAAATTGGGGCGGCCAACCATTATTATGTGTAATCATTCCAGTATGTATGACATCCCCATTAGTTTTTTGGTGTTTCCAAAAAGCTCCTTGCGTATGTTAGCCAAACGCGAGTTATCGAGGGTTCCTTTTTTGGGGGGAGCGATACGTGCCGCGGGTTTTCCTATGATAGACCGAAAAAATAGAGAGCAAGCGATTCGCGATTTAGCGGAAGTACGTAAACTTATGGAGCAAGGAAGCGTGATTTGGATGGCGCCTGAAGGGACGCGCGCTAAAGATGGCCGACTGGGATCTTTTAAGAAAGGAGGATTTGTCCTCGCTATTCAAACCCAGGCAGTAATTATCCCTATTGGTATTCGCGGGGCTTCGGATATTCTTCCAACACATACATTCCTTGTGCAAGAGAATAAACCCGTAGAGGTGCATGTTGGTGCGCCGATTGATGCATCAGAATACACCTTACAAATGCGAGCGCAACTGCTTGAAAAAGTGCGCGAGGAGATGCTGGTATTAACGGGTGAAAAGTAATGATATGGTTGGGCCTTGACCCAACCTTGAGTCTAGAATTAAGGATGAATATGTTTCAATATTGCTTTTGGCACGAACGGCGAAATATCCCCGTTTAATGCAATAATTTCTCGAATAAAGCTGGAAGATAAAAATAAATGAGCCTCGCTGGGCATAAGAAACAGGGTTTCTATGGTGTCACATAACTTTCTATTAAACCCTGCCATTTCAAACTCATATTCAAAATCTTTGGTGTTGCGTATTCCTCGAATGAGAACATGTGCCTGTTGAGTTTTTGCAAAATCGACAAGTAGGGTGTTAAAATCCATGATAGATACGTGGGATAGTGTTTTAGGTACGGCGTCACGCACACATTGCAAACGTGTTTCGAGAGAAAAAAGCGTTTTTTTAGGGGTGCTCGCGGCTACCGCAATAATGAGTTTTGGGAATAGACGTGCTGCACGACAGATGATATCAAGATGCCCATTAGTGATAGGGTCGAAGGTTCCTGGGTAAACGGCGGTAGTTGACATATTCGGCAAAATGCGTTGTAAATTTTTGCAGTCTATCGTATCTTGAAAAGCAATGCTACGAATAATGGAATATTGATGATGCGTTACTCTGCAATAGCGACTACCGCGGCTTTATTAATGTTAAATGCATGCTCGACTTTACCACCTGCTGAGCATATTGGCGAAGGGACTTTAAGTCCTTCTGCGCCGGAGAAGACAAGCGAAAATATAAAGGATCCCGCCGTTGACAAAAAAATGTTTACGGCATTTGAGCTGAATGGGGCGATGTTTGCACGACGTGTGCAACAATCATGGACGGCACAGGTGTTTTGGCGTCAACAAAGCACAAAAGTGTATAATATTCGTTTGATGGGACCTCTAGGGCAGGGAGCAATTGTCATAGAAGGTCGACCACAGGGGGTGGTGTACCGAGAAGGGAATACGGTATTAAAAAGTGATAATGCGAATACCTTATTGCGTAAAAAAACTGGGGTCGGCTTACCAGTGGATGATTTATATTATTGGATAAGAGGGATCCCCGCACCAGGACCCATTAAAGAGCAGCAGTGGGATAGTGCTCATCATCTGACTAAATTAGTTCAGGGTGCGTATACTATTGAATATCAACAATATGGACAATGGAATGGGCATGTTTTACCGATGCGATTAACCTTGCATGGTTCGAATATGATGGCAAAAATGGTTATTAAAAAATGGATTGTTCCTTAGAGTATCGTATTGTCTTTAAGGTGTCGCATTGTATTAAAGCTGGTGTATTGTACTAAATATTGAGAATTGAATTATTTTCTTAAATCCTCCATCATAGGGGATACCTTAAGCATCCTTCGGAGCAACTTAAATGAGTGAAATAATGGATAGAGTAACAACCCCTCAGGCAATAGGCCCTGCAGAGCTGTCATCTGTCGCACCGGGCATGCTGAAAACGATGAAGCGCAATGGAAAAGTGGTTCCATACGATGATTCTAAAATTCGCGTGGCAATGACGAAAGCCTTCTTAGCGGTGGAGGGTGCCAATGCAGCAACGTCTTCCCGTGTACATGAGTGGATTGATGCTTTAACCCCTCAAGTAACACAAGTGTTTTTACGTCGCCAACCTGGTGGTGGCACGGTACATATTGAAGACATTCAAGATCAAGTAGAATTGATTTTAATGCGCAGTGGTCAGCAAAAAGTAGCGCGTGCGTATGTACTGTATAGAGAAGAGCGCCGCAAAGCACGTGACGAAGCTATTGTGCAACGTGCGCAAGATGATAAAACGCCAGTGATTACACTACCAAGCGGCGAAATCGTACCACTCGATATACAGCGTATAGAAGTGGTCGTAGAAGAAGCCTGTCGTGGTCTTTCTGAAGTGTCAGCTGAGCCTATTATTAAAGATGCGCTGCGTAACTTATATCATTTGGCAAAATTAGATGAAGTTCATAAAGCCTTAATTATGTCGGCACGCACCTTGGTTGAGCGTGAGCCTAATTATAGCTATGTTAGCGCACGCTTGTTATTAGATACCATGCGAGGTGAAGCCTTAAGCAAATTAGGGATACGTGCTGAGGCAACCTTTGATCAAATGACACAACTGTATCCTACATACTTTAAATCTTACGTAGCACATGGCATTCAGCAAGGCATATTAGATCCAAAATTAACCGAATTTGATTTAGACCGTTTAGGTAAGGCCTTGCGTCCAGAACGCGATATGCTCTTTACGTACCTCGGGCTACAAACTTTATATGATCGTTATTTTATTCATGATAAAGGGGTTCGTTACGAATTGCCGCAGGCATTTTTTATGCGGGTTGCGATGGGCTTAGCCATCCGTGAAAAAGACAAAGAAGCAAGAGCCATAGAGTTTTATGAATTGCTCTCTGTTTTCGATTACATGTCGTCCACCCCTACTTTATTCAATGCAGCAACCGTCCGTCCTCAGCTATCCAGTTGTTATTTAACGACTATTCCAGATAGTTTGGATGGTATTTATAGTGCGATTAAAGATAATGCTTTGTTGTCTAAGTTTGCTGGCGGGTTAGGTAACGACTGGACACCGGTGCGAGCTATGGGCGCCTATATTAAAGGAACCAATGGTAAATCTTTAGGGGTCGTGCCATTTATGAATGTTGCAGATGCTACTGCAGTTGCGGTCAATCAGGGTGGCAAACGTAAGGGAGCAGTGTGTGCTTATCTGGAGTGTTGGCACCAGGATGTTGAGGAATTTTTAGAGTTGCGTAAAAATACCGGAGACGAGCGTCGTCGTACCCACGATATGAATACCGCACTCTGGATTCCCGATCTATTCATGAAGCGCGTATATGAAGATGGCGAATGGACCTTATTTTGCCCTCATGATGTGCCAGAGCTGCATGATCAATTTGGGGCCACCTTTGAAAAAACCTATGTGCAATATGAAAAGAAAGCCAAGCAAGGTGAAATCCGTAATGTTAAAACCTTGTCAGCTGTCCGTTTATGGCGTCGTATGTTATCTATGTTGTTTGAAACAGGACATCCTTGGCTGACCTTTAAAGATGCGTGTAATGTTCGTTCGCCACAACAACACGCCGGAGTCATTCATAGCTCGAACTTATGCACAGAGATTACCTTGAATACTTCTGTAGATGAGATTGCGGTATGTAACTTAGGTTCTGTCAATTTACCTGCGCATATTATCAATGGAAAGTTAGACGTAGAGAAATTGAGAAAAACCGTACATACGGCGGTTCGTATGTTGGATAATGTGATCGATATCAACTATTATCCCGTTCCGCAAGCACGAAACTCTAACTTGAAACATCGTCCGGTAGGTCTAGGTTTGATGGGCTTCCAAGATGCATTGCATATTCTAAAACTAGATTATCAATCAGAAGCTGCGGTAGCGTTTGCAGATGAGAGTATGGAGCTTATCAGTTACTACGCCATTGAGGCCTCTACTGCGTTAGCGAAGGAACGAGGCGCTTATTCTAGCTATGAAAACTCATTGTGGAGTAAGGGCATTCTACCGATAGATTCAATTTCTTTGTTACAACAAACGCGAGGAAAATATCTCGAACAAGATACCTCTGCAAAATTAGACTGGGAATCCATCCGTATAAAAGTACGCACACAGGGTATGCGAAATTCGAACGTGATGGCGATTGCACCGACGGCTACGATTTCAAATATCTGTGGGGTGTCACAATCGATAGAACCTTCCTATCAAAATTTGTATGTAAAATCAAACTTATCAGGAGAGTTCACCGTTATTAATCCTTATTTAGTGGCCGATTTGAAAGCCCTGAAATTATGGGATGAAGTAATGATTAACGATCTTAAATACTACAATGGTAGTGTTGCAAAGATTCAACGGATTCCTGAAGAATTACAGAAGCGTTATGCTACTGCTTTTGAAGTAGATCCAATGTGGCTGATTGAAGCTGGGTCGCGACGTCAAAAATGGATCGATCAATCGCAGTCACTGAACATTTATATGGCAGAGCCTTCAGGGAAAAAATTGGATAATGTATATAAACAAGCGTGGTTACGAGGGTTAAAAACCACGTATTATTTACGTAGTATGGGTGCAAGTAATGCAGAAAAGTCGACTGTGACCGATTATGCATTGAATGCAGTACAAGTAGAGAATGTTGCCAGTTGCTCTATCTTAGACCCTAATTGTGAAGCCTGTCAGTAAGGAAAATATCATGTCACTTTATGTAGAAAAAACGGCCCCGCAAGCAGGGGCTACTGGTTTAGAATCTCTAGAAATGGGGGCTAACCGTATCCAAGTAGACGATAAGCAAATTATTAATTGTCACGCTGATTTGAATCAGTTAGTGCCTTTTAAATATACTTGGGCTTGGGACAAATATTTGAATGCTTGCGCAAACCATTGGATGCCGAACGAAATCAACATGAGCGCAGACATTGCGTTGTGGAAAGATCCAGAAGGCTTGACGGAAGATGAGCGCCAGATTATTAAACGTAATTTAGGTTTCTTTTCAACCGCAGACTCTTTGGTCGCCAATAATCTAGTGTTGGCCGTGTATCGTCATATTACCAATCCAGAATGTCGACAATACTTATTGCGTCAGGCCTTTGAAGAGGCGTTGCATACACATGCTTATCAATATGTGATTGAGAGCTTAGGTCTTGATGAGGCCGAAGTGTTTAATATGTATAGAGAAATACCTTCTGTAGCTCGAAAAGCAGAGTGGGCATTACCCTATACACAAAGCCTTGGGGATGCACATTTCCGTACAGGAACAACAGTAGATGATCAGCGCCTACTACGTGATTTAATTGCATTTTATGTGGTATTTGAAGGAATATTCTTTTATGTAGGGTTCACCCAGATTTTATCTATGGGCCGACGGAATAAAATGGTGGGGACCTCTGAACAATTCCAATACATTTTACGTGATGAATCGATGCATATGAATTTTGGTATAGATGTTATTAACCAAATTAAAATCGAAAACCCACAATTATGGACCCCTGCATTTAAAGAAGAAATTATTCTCATGATAAAAGACGGGGTAGAGTTAGAATATACCTACGCAAAAGATACCATGCCTAATGGTATTTTGGGAATGAATGCAGAAATGTTTGAAAGTTATTTGCAGTTTATTGCCAACCGACGCTTGAACCAAATTGGTTTACCAGAACAATATCCTGGTGCAGAGAATCCTTTCCCTTGGATGAGTGAGATGATGGATCTCAAAAAAGAGAAAAATTTCTTTGAAACCCGAGTCATTGAGTATCAAGCCGGCGGTACCTTAAGTTGGGAAGATGAGGCGTAGGGCTGTTCATTATCCTTAAAGTGCTTATTAGCAATCCGAGCCCCTCATGGTCGCGGCTCGGATTTTAGATTAGAAAAGACTGGCCTACTTTTTCTCAAGTTTTTGCAATTCCTACAATATACTTCCATTCTTCCGGCGTTACCGGTAACACCGAAAGACGATTTCCCTTTTGCAAAAGACGCATGTTTTCTAGTGCTGTTTGCTGTTTGAGCGTTTGCAAGCTGAGCGGTTCTTTCCAGATAGATTGTAGTTGTATATCTACCATATACCAGAGTGGATGACTGGGCGTGCTTTTGGGATCCGGGTGCTCGCTGTCTAATGTCCAAGCGGTGTGGTCAGGGTAGGCTTCTTTGACCACTTGCGCGGTTCCCATAATAGCAGGGACTGGGCAGCTCGAATGATAGAAAAAAACAAGATCCCCTTTTTTCATAGTATCCCGCATAAAATTGCGGGCTTGATAGTTGCGTACACCATCCCAAGCCGCCGTTTGCTCTGGGGCATGTGCGAGATCTTCAATACTAAAACAACTGGGTTCTGATTTCATTAGCCAAAAAGAGGTCATGGTAATATCCAATGTGTAGTTTTTTCTGTGACAATCACGTGTAAAGGAAGATCCCAAGGATCTCGTGGTATTGTGGGGGCTTCTTGAAAACTAAAGGCCACCCCTAATCGTTGAAGGTGTGAGTGGTTTTGAAAACTACGATCATAAAAACCCCCACCATACCCCAATCGATGTCCTTGCTTATCATAAGCTAATAAGGGACAGCATACGAGATCAAGGTTATCTAAAACAAGTGCTGGCGGATAAGGGGAAACAGGTTCTTCAATGCCAAATTGGTTTTTTTTGAAAATCGTCGTTGCGGTGGCAGGAATAAATAATAAGGCATTGTGTTGAATGACAGGAAATGCTATGCATTTTCCTGCACGAAGGGCATCTTTCCATAAAATATCGAGTAAGACCTCTTTGCCTTTGGCACGATATAAGGCAATGGTTTTAGCCTGTTGGTAGAGGGGTAGCTGAATAATGCGTTGACAAATGGCTTCAGAGGACATTACTTGTTCTGTTTTGGAACACCTCTCGCGTAATTGTTTAAAGTGTGTGCGTAAGCTGGGTTTATCCATAGATTGGAATACTCCTCAATTTGTGACAGTATAGCAATATTAGTCAAACGCGCAGAGAGGGAATATGAAAAAAAGCACGAAAAAAAAAGTCGGCAAGGGACGACGAATAGGGCGATTTTTTTTGATTTTTTTAACCATTTTGATGCCATGGGTAGCATTATTCCTCAATGATAATCCGGGGGCGGCGCTCATTGCTTTAGTGATGCAAGTGACGGTTATTGGCTGGCCTATTGCTTCCATATGGGCCGTGCGCACTATTTTTGTAAAAGAAAATCAGGAAGACGAGGAAGAGGAACCGTAATATGGCTATACGAGTAGTGGTAAGTGGGGCTTTTGGCCATATGGGGCGAATGACTTGTGATACCTTGAGCAATGATCCCGCATTTGATTTGGTCGGTTTGGCAACACGCGAAGATGATCTTGAATCAGTGATTGTTTCTTCAAATGCAGAGATCGTTATAGATTTTACGACACCGGAGTCAGTGTTTGCCAATGCCATGACCATCATTGAGGCAAATGCGCGGCCAGTGATTGGCACCACCGGTTTGAGTGCCGAGCAACGTGCTGTTTTAGCGGCCCGTTGTGAAGAAAAAGGTTTAGGGGGCATGATCGTTCCAAATTTTTCTATTGCGGCAGTATTAATGATGCAGTTTGCAGCGCAGGCGGCGCGGTATTTACCATCGGCCGCTATTGTAGAAACCCATCATGTACAGAAAAAAGATGCGCCTTCAGGGACTGCATTAAAAACTGCGGAAGCGATGGCAGCGTGTCGAGAGCCTAATATTGTGCCAGAGTCTGCTTTAGTGCCAGGTGTTTTAGGAGGCATGCATGAAGGGGTTCCTATTCATTCTTTACGAATATCCGGTGTGTTAGCACGTCAAGAAGTGGTATTAGGAAGTTTTGGCGAGACTTTACGTATCGTACAAGAAAGTACGGACAGGCGTTGTTTTATGCCCGGCGTATTGTTGGCATGCAGAAAAGTATTGCAATTGCAATCGCTGGTGTATGGTTTGGATTTGCTTTAGTCCCTGAGAGAGGGCTGCACTGCCATTAATACATAAAAGGAGATGACAATGGAGGTCTACGAAATCCCCCATTTTGTAAACGGTAAGCATGTCACCGAAGAACATATGCGTGGCGGTGTGATAACGCATTCGGCAACCGGAGGCGTGATAGGTCATGTGTCTTTTGCGAGTCAAGCACTCATTACTGAAGCAGTATCTGGCGCCCAGAAAGCATTTATAACATGGTCACAGACAACGCCTTCACAACGCGTAAAAGTTTTTTTCGCATTTAGAAATATTGTGGAACAACATAAAAATGTACTCGCACATTTATTAGTGAAAGAGCATGGAAAGACCTTAGAAGATGCGCTGGGTTCTATCGCCAGGGGTTTGGAAGTAGTGGAGTGGTATTGTGGGTATTTACACGCACATACAAGCGATTTTTCTCACCATATTGCGCAGGGTGTTGATTGTTATACCATACGTGAGCCTCTGGGCGTGTGTTTGGGAATAACACCCTTTAATTTTCCGGTGATGGTTCCTCTTTGGATGTTAATGCCTGCCATCGCGGCAGGGAATACCTTTATTTTAAAACCTTCGGAGCAAGATTCTAGTGCTGCCCTACAATTGTGTACTTGGCTGGTGGAGGCTGGATTACCTAGTGGGGTAGTGCAGTGTCTTCAGGGCGATCGTGAAACCGTCGATAGTTTATTACACCATTCAGATATTGCGGCCGTAACAGCGGTAGCATCGACACCGGTTGCGGAATATATTTATCAGACCGCCATTCAGCAGGGTAAAAGGGCGCAAACCTTTGGTGGCGCTAAAAACCATGCAGTGGTGATGCCAGATGCAGATATGGTGCAAGCGGCACAGGCTATTGTTGGTGCCGCGTATGGTGCTGCAGGTGAACGTTGTATGGCTATTTCTGTCGTGATGCTCGTGGGGGACGCTACCGCTCAGAGCTTTTTAGAAGCGTTTGTACCGCAAGTGCGAGCAATTCGTATAGACATTGGTGATGCGCCTGAAGTTGATATGGGGCCCTTGATTAGCAATAGTCATCGTTCAAAAGTGTTAGCTGCCATTGAGAAAGGCTGTCAGGAGGGGGCTGAGTTATTGTTGGATGGCAGGGATTTTGAGCATCCGCAATATCCAGAAGGTTTTTTTCTGGGGCCGACCCTGTTCGACAAAGTGACAGAGTCCATGACCGTGTATCAAGAAGAAATTTTTGGACCAGTATTGTGTATTATGCGCGTTCCTGATCTAGAAACGGCTTTAGCTTGTTTAAATCGACATCCTTACGGAAATGGTGCTGCCATTTTTACGCAGCATGGTGCCACGGCTCAAACCTTTATCCGTGAAGCAAGCGCAGGGATGATAGGGGTGAATGTACCTATTCCTGTGCCCATTGTCTCACATCCGTTTGGGGGGTGGAAACGCTCTTCTTTTGGGGATACAAATATGCATGCCATGGAAAGTTTACATTTTTATACGAAGCGGAAGACGGTCACTATGCGTTGGCCAAAGTTGGCAGAAACCGCGAGCTTTCAAATGCCGTCGCATTAGTTTTGATCGATTGATCCGAGCCGCGCGTGAGCAAGCGGAGCCTTAGAGAAATAAAGGAGCACATTATGCATATTGGATTTGTAGGTTTAGGTCACATGGGCTTGCCGATGGCGCTGCGTTTACTGCAGGCGGGGCACTCTGTACTGGCTTATGACGTGAACCCAACAGCCTTAACCGCCTGGGCAGATGCGGGTGGAAAAATTGCCACCGATCTGCCAACGCTGGCATCTGCTTCTGAAGCCATACTGACCATGTTACAAACTGGCACGCAAATTCGCGACGTATGTCTAGGCCCTAATGGCCTATTTCAGCATGCGGCGGCAAACACCTTATATATTAATTGCTCGACGATTGATGTCGACACTGCACGTGCAATACACGATTTGGCTTTAGATCATGGTTTATTGTCATTAGATGCCCCCGTATCAGGTGGTGTGGCAGGTGCAGAAGCGGGTACGTTAACCTTTATGGTAGGTGGCGATAAAACCGTGTTTGAACAAGCGCAGCCCTTGTTTGCGCACATGGGAAAACAAGTGATTTATGTGGGGGCGGCTGGTTTAGGTCAAGCGGCCAAAACGTGTAACAATTTAGTGCTGGGTATTTCCATGATTGCAGTGTCAGAGGCTTTTTTATTAGCGCAGTCGCTGGGATTATCCGCAGAGATTTTTTATGAAGTGATTTCACAGGCCTCGGGCCGTTGTTGGGTCACCGAGCGTTATTTGCCCGTACCGGATGTTTTACCCAATGTGCCCGCTAATCATGCATACGCGCCCGGGTTTTCTGCACAAATGATGTTAAAAGATCTGCGCTTAAGCCAAGAGAGCGCTAGCACTCAAAAAATGAATACGCCCATGGCGGCATTGGCTACGCACTTGTATACCGAAATGGTGGCCGCAGGGGATGGCAATTTAGATTTCTCGGCGATTATCCAATATCTGAATGGATAGGAAATCATTATGGAGGTAATGACACAAGATTTTTAATGGTAGGTCTCACTTTCATTTTTCTTTTACCATAAATAAGTAAGATGTGATTTTTGCAGATTGCGGTTTTTTTAGGATAGCCATTAATAGCAAGTAGTTTTTCTTGAGAGATGATGTACGGTGGTGGAGCATATTTTGAAATAATAGCAAAGTCATATAGAGGTCTAAAAAACACATTAGAAGTCATATGTCTTTGTTCTTCTAGGGCGGGGGAATGTTGCGCAAGCACTAGAGATTGTCTACTAAACGCTTGTATATATTTTGCGTCCCAGTATTGAGCGATACCATATTGTAAGTTTTCTTTTTTGAGAAACTTGTCAATACATGCAACATCGTGAGGGTATAAATCGAGAGAAACCCCATTTTTTTTAACAAGATTAACGGTTTGATAGGTCAATAAAAATACCATTATTATGGTTGGTATTTTAACTACACAGTAAAAGTTATTTTTAAAAAAATCAGCAAAAAACATAATTCCAATAATAATCGGCCACGAAAAAGAAGAAATGAGGTATCTGTTAGGAAAATTAGACTTCATAAATAATCCAGCAGATATGGTTATAATCAAAGAAAATAATGAAAATATAATCAAGTGCAATAAAATACCAGCGCGGTTGAGTTCAATATAATGGGTATTATTGGTCGTTTTCAGTGTTGTTTTTTGTTTTAGTACAAAGAAAAAATATAAGAGGCTGCACAAAGTATATAGACAAAGGAAACAACAAAGAAAGGGCGCTCGCTCCCATAAATAATAGGAATCAGTATAAAAGTCTATGATGTTTTGATGAAAATGCGCTCTCTTAATAAACATTATTGCCAAGGCAACAATAGTTAGTCCCTTTAGTAAAGGTAAAATTTTTATATGTGGAAAGTAGGCGCTTTTTGTATTCTTTGGATTATCAAGCCATATGTATGAGAGAAAAAAAGGAATCAGAACTTGGACGATAAATAAAAAATCTGAAAGTAACCCCATTAATGTAATGAGACATAAGAAAAAAAGAGCTTGTTTTCGCTGGATAGTGGAAGTGGCATTTAGATTTTTAATAGAAAAAGCAATAAAAAATATTTCTAAAATAAAGGTTCCATAGTGATGTATGCTCACAAGCATAAAAACAAAGGGGGCTCCCGCATTTAAAGCGCAATATATTAGTGATGTTAAAATAAAAATGGATAAAAATAAGGAGTGATCCTTTATGATTTGTTTAATAAGGATATATAGCGCCACAAAGGTCAGTAATATTTGCATGCATAAAAACAGCATAATTTGGATGTGTATGTTTTTTCCTA
>JAUYSE010000046.1 GCA_030696465.1 Legionellaceae bacterium | reverse complement strand
CAACAAGGCTTGGATAAAGCACTGAGTCCAGAATTTAAAAAATCCTGTCAACAAGTGATGAATCCTTATGGGGACGGGCAAGTCGCAATGCGTATTTTACCGATTCTAAAAAACCATCCTTTATCACTTATGAAAAAATTTCAAGATTTGGAGTATCAACATGCTTATGCCTAGAAAGGCTGTGTATATTATTGCTGAGGCAGGGGTTAATCATAATGGCTCTAAGGATCTCGCTTTTCGTTTGGTGGATGCTGCTGCAGATGCAGGGGCAGATGCTGTTAAATTTCAAACATTTAATGCGAGAAAATTGGCGACACGAGAGGTAGAAAAAGCACAATATCAAACTGTAAATATGCATTCGACAGAGTCACAGTTAGAGATGCTAGAAAAACTAGAATTGCCACAAGCGTGGCATATAGAATTACAGCATCATGCAAGACAACGAGGGATTGAGTTCTTATCCACCGCTTTTGATGAAATGAGCCTGCAGTTTCTACAATCCTTAGATTTACCAGTGTACAAAGTTCCTTCTGGTGAATTAACAAATGCCCCATTATTGTGGCGCTTTGCTAAAACGGGTAAACCCTTAATTATTTCAACAGGAATGGCTACATTATCTGAAATTGAAATGGGGCTTGCGGTGGTTACACATGCGCTTAATGAAAAAGAAGAACCATGTAGCATGGAAGAGGTTTGGCGATGTTGGGGGAGTGTTCATGCCCGAGATAAGTTATTACATCATGTCACTTTACTGCATTGTACCTCACAATATCCAACCCCCTGGGATGAAGTGAATTTGCGAGCCATGGATACATTAGCATCAGCGTTTAGTCTTCCTGTAGGTTATTCTGACCATACAGAGGGTACGGTGATCCCTATTGCGGCAGTTGCGCGCGGCGCGTGTGTTATTGAAAAACATTTTACATTAGATAGATCATTACCGGGCCCTGACCATTTGGCCTCTATTGATGTTCCAGAGTTGAAACAATTGGTTAGTGCTATTCGTGCACTTGAAACAGCCTTAGGTCACGGATATAAAGCACCGCAAGCAAGTGAATGGTCTGTGAGACGTGTTGCAAGGCAATCTATTATCACCGCCAAACATATACAGGTGGGCCAGGTCATTGAAAGGGATGATTTAACAACGGCGCGTGCCGGTAGTGGCTGCTCCCCTGATTTATTGTGGCAGGTAATTGGCACGGTTAATCGAAAAGAGTATGAACCAGGGGAGGTATTTGAGTTATGACCGATAATCATCGATCTCAACCTCTGATTTTAATAGGTGCGGGCGGGCATGCTAAGGTATTACTGGGACTTATTCAATCAGCTGGGTTACATTTACTCGGGGTGTGCGCACCCGAATTAGTTGAACAAGGTGTTGATATTTGGCGCGGTGTTCCTGTATTGGGTGCTGGTAAAGATTTGAGTATATATAGTCCGGCACAAGTTTGCTTAGTGAATGGGGTAGGGCGACGGATTGGTGATACAAGTAGGCAGTGTGTGTTTGATCAATTTAAAGCGCAAGGTTATTTTTTTCCTGCATTAATTCATCCATCCACCTATGTAGACACCTCTGCTATTTTGAAGGAAGGTGCGCAAGTTATGGCGGGGGCAGTGATTCAAGCAGATGCTAGTATAGGTGAGAATGTTATTGTCAATACAAGCGCGAATGTCGATCATGATTGCGTAGTCGAAGCGCATGTACACATAGCTCCTGGTGCGATTTTATGCGGTAATGTACGAGTTTGCGCTGGTGCATTTATTGCTGCTGGAGCAACCTTGACTCAAGGTGTTTCTATTGGTAAAAATGTGGTGGTTGGAGCTGGAGCAACTATTGTACGAGATCTCTTTGAACAACAAGTGGTTTTATCTGCGGCGATACGTCATGTTAAACCAAGTGAACTATTAGAATTGGATTCTAAAAATGGATAATTGGAAAACACTATTAATTTCACCTCAGACTACTATGTCTGAGGCTATTGAGGTGCTTGATAAAGGTTCTCAGCGGATTGCATTGGTTGCTGATGAATGTGGGCACTTACTCGGAACCGTCACAGATGGTGATATTCGACGTGCGCTAATAAGACACTCTCCCATGGATTTACCCGTTCAAGAGATGATGTGTGAGGCACCCAGATTGGCACGGACTGATTGGAGTCGAGAGCTCATTTTAGCAACCATGGAAAAGTTTCAACTTTTACAGTTACCCGTTGTTGATGAGAAAGGATATATTATTGGGTTAGAAACACTGCATGATATGTTAAAGAAACGACATAGAGACAATCCGGTTTTTCTGATGGCAGGAGGGTTTGGCACACGATTATATCCCTTAACACAAGATTGCCCTAAGCCGATGTTAAAAATAGGTGGTAAGCCGATTTTGGAGCATATTCTGGAACGTTTCATTGAGGAGGGATTTCATCGGTTCTTTATCTCGTTGCATTTTATGCCTGAGATGATTAAAGAATATTTTGGAGATGGTAGTTGCTGGGGTGTGAATATTCGCTATGTATATGAGGAATCTCCGTTAGGGACAGGAGGAGCGTTAGGTCTATTACCGTGTGATGAGATTAATATGCCCCTATTTATGATGAATGGAGATTTATTAACATCGCTAAGTTTTAAAAATTTTTTAGATTTTCATCAAGAGCATCCGGCGGTTGCAACGGTTTGTGTGCGGGAGTATGAACATCGTGTGCCCTTTGGTGTTTTAAGTTTTCAAGGTCATCGTGTGGAGTCTATTGTTGAAAAACCATTACATCGCTCTTTTATTAATGCCGGTATTTATTTACTTACTCCTGAGTTTGTGAAGAGTGTTCAACCAGGTGTAAAAATAGATATGCCAGATTTACTTCAGCAGCATATTAATCGGGGGCAACAGGTCAATATGTTCCCAATTCACGAGTACTGGCTTGATATCGGACAAATAGATGATTTTAATCGAGCACAGAAAGAGGTTGGTTTAGTGTCTCTTTAGTTGGATACAATAGTAGGCATTGCAACAGAATCATATAATGGGTCAATTAGTGTAAGGGTTAGAACAGATGCTTTTTTCAATCACTTGTACCAGGAATGAAAAAATTCAGTTCTATTTTCAGCTCCTCGGATCTGTTTTTTCTGCAGGAGTATTGTTATCCATTTTTCTTCCAGAATTATATGTTTTTTTTAAATCACTTTTATCCGGGCAAATTTACATGTTTGTTAATGCTTGGGATGAAGAGACATATTTAAGTTACCAAGGTGCAATGGGAGCTCGTAATATTCCAGGATATTATGGGTTATATCTAGTGACGACTTTGCATCAACTAGGCTTATCGGGAGCCATACAACATCTGATATTTGACTTAGTACTAATTCCTACAACTGTTTTTTTTACAATGCGTAGTGTTCGTTTTTTTGTTAATGATAATCTTCTCGCTTTTTTTTATGCCATAATAATTTTATTTTCTTCAGTATTATTTAATTATGGAAATCCATTGATTGCTTGGCTCTATGGAGGGTTGCATTTAAGTACAATCATCTGTGGGTGGGAGTCTTATCCATCATTTATTCGAGCACCTAACCCATTATTTTCTGATTTTGTGTTATCGGTCTGTATTTTTATGTTTTTGAAAACAAAAAAGAAATGGTTTTTACTACTCCCTTTGAGTATATTATATTATTTTGTATTCCAGCCATATCTGTACTGCCTTTCTGTGGCGACGATATCATTTCTTTTTAATAAAAGAAACTCCACAAAATACATTATCCTGTTTAATTTTGTGTCATTTTTTATTATTTCTATAGTGGCTTATATTGCGTACATAAACACATTATCATCTGCGGATCACGAGGTGTTGAACGGTTTATTAGGCTCCACACATATACAGTTTAGTAGAAAGGTTTATTTGCCATTATATACAATTGTTGGTTTCATTTTATTTGGAGCGTCATCTTTTTTGGGTATATTGAAAAGACCATTTGTGCGCAACTCATTTATTACCTTAATTTTATGTTCTTTTTTTATATCTAATATACAGATAGTTACTGGACTGGCTGTTGAGATAAAGAATTTTCAGGATTATGGTAATAGTCTTATTGTGGGATTTATGCTAGTTCTCTTTTTAGAGTCATTGCGTACTCATGAGGTTCGGCAAAATAATAATTTTTTACTTCATAAGACCATTTCTATTATTATTCTTATGTTAATTGCATTTTGCTCTTCTTTTCAGTTTGCATATCGAATGTATGGTGCTTTACGTACGGATTATCAACATCGATATTTTACAAAAGAGCAATTATTGAAAATAAAGAATATGCCTATGGCTGTTTTGATTTTAGATGATGATATGTCAGCAAAAATCTCATATAGTCAGAGCAAGATGCCGGCAATTATGACTTCTTATACAATGAGTTTTCCGGCCTTGTTTCGGCAATGTACCTGTTTTTACTCTAGGGCAGAAAAAGCAAAAAAATATTTAAAAACAGTATATGGTATTGATAACCCGGTCACTGATGCAATAGTTCTTGATATGAGCAAATATTTGCCAATAAAGGGAAATGAGGTATATTGTAGAGAAATATGTGCAGGTTCAAATTCAACAAAATTTATGGTATTTCGTTTTTCGCCAACTCAAAAAATGTTTGTTGAACTTTAGAATGGAGTATAAATTTTGTGAAACATAGAACAATAATTATAGAGTTATTTTGAGGATCATGTAAGTGCTTAATAATAAAGTGGTTGTAGTGACCGGTGGTGCAGGCCTTTTGGGAGCAGCATTTGTTCAAGGTATAGTTTCAGTGGGAGGAACTGCAATTATTGCGGATACTAATGAGCAAGCCGGAAGAGTATTGTGCTCTGAAATAAATAGAAAAGAATTAGCTAAAAAAGCTTATTATATTTCGATGGATATTAATGATAAATCGTCTATTTTATCATTACTGAGTGTTATTTCAGAGAGGCATGGCCGAATAGATGCTTTAGTTAATAATGCGTACCCTAGAAATAGACAATATGGTCAGCCCCTCATGCAGGTAGAATATATTAATTTTTGTGAAAATATAAATATCAACCTTGGTGGTTATTTTTTGACATCACAACAATTTGTGAGT
>JAUYSE010000043.1 GCA_030696465.1 Legionellaceae bacterium | reverse complement strand
ATGCCTTGTTTGGCAGCGTTTTGGGGTTGGGCGGGAATGGTTGGAAGTGTTGCAGGAGTTAGTTTGCGCGTAAGGTTAGGGCGCTCGGCAGTCACAAGCTCCCTCGAAATTTTGGAACTTTATTTAAAATAATACCAAAATGTAATTGACTGTTAGAATTATTTGGATATAATTCGGAACTATTATTGTTTTTGAGTTTATTAGTTCTAATTATTGCAGAGGGATATATGCGAGTATTAATTGCCACAGAGCCAGAAGACAGTCATGCAGTATTAGTAAAATGTGCCTTGGAGAAAACAGGACATGCGGCACGGTTACTATTTATGGCGGACCAACCGACGAAACAGACTAACTCTCTATTTATAGATAATCAGTGCTTTGGTTGGACAAGTGCTGACACTGAATCTATTACTTCCGAAAGTGAGTATGATGTTGTGTGGTGGAGACGCCCTCGAAAACCCTATATACCGAAACATTTGACGCATCCCGATGATTATTATTTCGTCGTACGAGAGAATAATTTATTTTATGAGTCGATTATGTACAATCTTGCGCCGAATGCTTTCTGGGCTAATGATAAAGCAGCTTCGGCTAGGGCAAGTTCTAAAATATTGCAATTGCGTACGGCAGTGGCATGTGGCATGCAAATTCCAACGACGTTTTGTTCAAATGATCCGAAAGAAATTCGTTATTTTATTTTGCGGCATGAAGAGGAAGGGGTGATATATAAAGCGATGTCCCCAGGATTTTGGTCGGATTTATCCTCGGTGCGTGTCAGTTATACGGCAAAAGTAGAGTTTCCAGATCTTCCAAGTAATCGAGTCTTACAAATTACGCCTGGGATTTTTCAAAAAGAAATTCAGAAAAAGTACGAGTTACGGGTAACGGCTTTTGGGGACTATATCGTGGCGGCAAAAATAGATTCTCAATCACATATGGCTGGTCGCTTAGATTGGAGGGCTATTCGTGATGGAAAATTATTTGTTACGCCTTATGTGTTGCCTTTGGAGTTAGAAGCACAAATTCGAGAAATGATGCGTTCGTTAGGTATTGTGTTTGGTGCTTTTGATTTTATTGTTACACCAGATAATGAATACATATTTCTAGAGGTAAATGAGCAGGGGCAGTTTTTGTGGATAGAGGATATTAATCCGATCTTCCCAATGTTGGATATATTTGTACAATTTTTACTGAATCAATCGGTCCATTTTCAATGGAATTCCAATCTGGCAGAGCATTCAATTCTACAATATACCGAACAAGTACAAGCCTATCTTTTGCAAAATCGTAGAAACCATATTGATCCACGCAGTTTTCTTTGGAAGGAATGACCCCCGAGGAAGAGGGGATAGCAAAAAACCAACCGCGCAATATATCACAAGGATATGGGTATAAAGTGCATTTGTTACAGGAGTAGGTAGTGGAAAATAACAGTAATAAACGAGTTCTGGCTTATGAGTTGGCCACGGAGATATCCGAAGAAGAACTTAAAAATGTTTCTGGAGGAGTGGGGAAGGTGACTGTAAATCTTACCCATAACGCTGGAGGACTCCAAGATCTAAGTACAGACTTAGTTTTGGATAATTAATCGTAGGGTCTGTTGATATTTCATCTCCTCATAGCCTACGTTCCGCGGCTTGTCCGCGGGATCCAGAAATCTTGCTCAATGCACAACCCCGTTGTACAGAGACAGATCGAGCTGGATCCCGCGGACAAGCCGCGGGACCTAGGCATCGCGGAGTTATCGACCACAACATGAAATGTCTACAGCCCTTAGTATAGATACTGTAAAAGATGTATTTGTGTAACTTCTAGGTTGTCATTTTGAGCGCTGATCTTTCGTTGCTGTCTCATTAGGATTATGGTTTGAGAGGATAACCTGAAGTTACGATTTTTTTAAAGGATATAAAACTTCCTTAAGGATTTAGGGAATGAATCATACAAAATCAGTATTAAGTGACGTATTTTTGCAAATTCCAGTGAGGTATTCTTTTATTGCTTCTGGGGCGGCATTATTCATCTTATTGTTAATGTTATTATTATACATGGGATCCTACACTGAAAAAAAAGCAGTGAAAGGCTTCCTTGGTGTTCGTGAAGGAGTCATCCCTATCTATCCACCTCGATCAGGAATGATTGAATATACGGCAGTGACCACGGGAAGTCAGGTACATCAAGGTAGTCTGTTATTTCGTATTAATACGGCCTGGGATAGTTCTCCATACCAACAAATTTTAGACCACTTACTAGAGAAACAAATACAACGTTTAGAAATACATATTCAGAAAAAACAACATCGTTTAAAAAAGCTCATCCCATTGCTTGAGAAACATTATCTCTCTGAAGCAGGATATAACATAGAGCAAGATGCATTACAGCGCTTGATACAATCTTTAGAGGATTTAAAAAAATCGCGATTTATTTCACAAAAAAGCGTTATTTCAGAACTTGTTGCGCCAAAAGAGGGAGTAGTAAGTAACTTGATGTATAGCACCGGGCAAATGACACGACCAGATAAACCACTACTGACACTATTACCAAAGCACAGTCATTTAGACGCAGAGCTTTATGTACCTGCCCGCAAAGCGGGTGCTTTGAAAGTAGGGGATAAAGTCACGTTACAATATGATGCATATCCCTCCAGTCGTTATGGTGTTTTTTCTGCGCATATTCAAAATATAGGAGGAACGGTGTTAACGGATATGCAGGAGGAAAAACCGATTTCTATCGGGGAGCCTTATTATAAAGTAAGTGCTTTGTTAGATCGTAATCCACTACCGCATCGATTTTATCCGATTACATTACAACCAGGGATGACATTCACCGCGTTTATTTTTGGTCAAAAACGGTATTTATGGCAGTGGTTATTTGATTTTTGGGGGAATTATTTGTAGATCTGGGCCGCGACTGTCAGGAAGTTAGTAGTCTGAGTCGCGACCACCGTTAGGGAGCGGAGCAGTTAGAGTCCACTATCCGGTTGTCTACACGCGTGATCATTGTGACTAAAATAAAGCCATATAACGAAATTATTATTCCTTCCAGCATCTCGATATGAAGAGGGTGAGTATGTTCCATTTTAAAAAATTGACACTAGTTTTACAAGATGGGCGTGCAGAATGTGGGCATGCTTGTATTGTGATGCTTGCACAATATTGGGGGCACGATATTAATCTCAATTTTGTCCGTACGGTATACGCAAATTCTGATAGAGGTATGCACTTAGGGGAAATGAAGCAGGTATTTCAGCGATTAGGATGTCATGCGAGAGCACTGCGCATAGATCCCGCGCAGATTAAAAAAATATCTGCGCCATTGATTTTGCATTGGAATGAAAATCATTTTGTGGTGCTCAAAAAAGTACATCGTGCCAGTGTGACGATTTATGATCCTGCCTTAGGGAAATATCGTTGTTCTTGGAAAAACTTTGTAGAGTCTTTTAGTGGGGTGGTCTTAGAAGTAGAGCGTGCTAGCTCGTTTCAGCCGATACGAGAGAAAAAAGAACTTCGACTATTGGATTGCTTGTATCCTATAAAAGATATAAAGCAATGGCTTATTTTATCTATTTGTTTAGCCTGTACGGTTGAAAGTTTCGCTTTACTACAACCATTGTTTTTACAGTATGTGACCGATGAGGTGTTGGGTGCGGGGGCGACTAATAATATAAAGTGTCTGGCTGCCGTATTTTTACTCTGTGTGTGTGCACAATTATTTTTTGATTGGGTAAAGGGGAATTTATCGGTGCATGTGAGTAACATGATTTTGAAACAATTTTCAAGAGATGTAATGCAGCATTTATTACGTTTGCCGTTGAGTTATTTTGAGCAACGCTTTTTAGGGGATATTCAGGCAAAATTTCGTTCATTAGAAGATATCCAAAAAAAGATAGGTCAAGATTTAGTGCGCGTATGGCTGGATGGTATTTTTGTACTGTGTTGTACCTTAATAATGTTCAGGTATAGTCTTTTTTTAACGGCGGTGGTTTGGATTAATCTGATGGTATATCTTCTGATACGAGGAGGGGCTTATTATTATTTGCGTTCTAAAACAGATATGTCATGGCATCAGCATGCATTAGCAGCTTCAAGTTTTTTGGAGACGGTACGTACGATAATTTCTATAAAATGTTTTATGAAGGAGCAGGTACGTTTAAATACTTGGTATGAGCGATATTTACGGGGAGTACAAGCGGATGCACATATTGCAAAGCATCACATTACTTATCAAGTTTTGAGTCAGGGGATTTTGCAGGTAGATCATCTGTTAATTTTATGTATAGGAGCTTCGATGATTATGAATCAGCGTTTCTCTTTAGGTATGTTGATGGCATTTTTATCGTATC
>JAUYSE010000030.1 GCA_030696465.1 Legionellaceae bacterium | reverse complement strand
TGTTCTTTTAAGTACATCGTGTAATCAATTTTTTCTTCGTCAAAGGAATCACCAGAACAAACTATGCCTGATTTAAATTGCAGTTGTTTGTTCATCACCGGTACTGGCATAGAAGCGTACACTCCGCGACCATAATCATGGTATCCGTCCATAGGGATGCGTCTATCAATAAAATAAATTTTTTCGCTAAAATAAATATCCTTCAGTGTTGCGCCGCTTTCTACAACTGCGCCTGCTGTTCCGATACTAATAACCAAATCAGGGTGAAAGTAATGGATGCCCAAATAAGTCGTCAGTGTGGCCGCTTCCGTTCCGATGTTTTGTACTTTATGTACAGGATCTTGCCCATTTTGCATTAATAAAATATTGATTTTACCTTGTTTACCGATGTATCCATGCATGGGTAAATTAGAAAAAGAATGGTGAAGCGGACGTAAATGCAATTGTTTAATAATAGGTTGTGCTTCAGACTCCATAGCAACAACGAGGAGTATTTTTTTAATAGGCTTGTGTGAAGTTATCTCTGAAGTTTGAGCGTGTATGGGTAAAAGGGCAATTAAAAATAGAGTTAAAATAAAACATCTCATTGGTTATAGAATCCTAATAATGAAATTAAAGTACGCATTATATCAAAATACACTAAAAAGTGTAAAAATAAATAACTAGAAAAACAAAAACCTTAGAGTCGCTATATTTTTGGCTGTAATTAAAACATTAATTGATCTAAGATGAGAAAGTAATTTTATTTTCATAGGAGCAATAATGAAGCGTTCGGGCAGTGCTGAATGGAAAGGAAATCTAAAGGACGGAAAGGGCACAGTATCCACAGAAAGTGGCATACTGCATCATACCCCTTATTCTTTTAAAATGCGTTTTGAGGATGCACCAGGAACTAATCCAGAAGAACTGATAGCCGCAGCACATGCCGCTTGTTTTTCAATGGCATTTTCTGCTCAACTTGAAAAAGAAGGCTTAAAGGCTGAGAGTATTAATACATCGGTAAGTGTTTCATTAGAAAAATCCGATGAAGGTTTTTTTATCCCATTTATTCATTTACAAGTAAGTGCCAAAATCCCGCATGCCACGCAAGCGATCTTTCAGAAAGCGGCTACTAGTGCGAAAGAGGGATGTCCTGTTTCAAAGTTAATGAAAGCCAGTATTACCATGGATGCGACTTTAGAATCGTAGAGATTTAATGATGTCAGGGACTGTAACATAGAAAGGAGGCGAGCAAATGAGAGTGTATATTTTATGAAATAAAACCAAGGGGGATGTACCATGCCAAGACACAGCGTTACAGAATCTATGCAAAATATATTTGATCTCTATAAAGCAAAGATTATCACAGATAGCTATTATCCAGAGACTCCCTTGGATATTTTGCAAGCACGGGTCACCGCTATTTGGCTTGGCTATAATGGCACTCCTCATGAAAAGGATGCCGCAAAAAATTTTATTCGTAAGACAACCTCTACTTCACATCCCCAAGAAGATAAATTTATAAGTTTATTGAATATTTCAGAAGATAATTTTTCATGGAATCTACTGGAAATTTGCGGTATTGCTACACATGCTCATGATGTGCGTATTGAATATAATTTAACGCTGGTTGGCCCTGATAGTCAAATAGAGCATATGGTGCGTCAAGCTTGTTTCCGCTTAGAAGGCGATAATTGGTTTTTTACCGCTCAATGGCCTTTGCCTCTTTGGCAGATTGGGGCGTCCAAATTACACCATTCAGGTTCACCGTTTTCGACCCCATCTTCCTCTGCATCCACGTCTCCATCAGAGTCCACTGTGGAGAAACAAGGGCATATAAAAAAACAAATGCGAGCAAGCAAACAATTAGACGCTCAAATTTCTCACATGCAGTGTATTATGGAGAAAACATACGCTGCAGGCATCTCCGCAACCCAATGTGCGGGGATTCTCCATCCGTATCAAGTGATCATTGTTGGTGTTTTTAAGGATAATCCTACGCATGTTGCTGGGGTCGAAAGACGTTATCCACGGAACAATTTTCCTGCCGCTGTCATTATGGTGGATCCTGAAATTATTTCTGCCCAGGGGAAGCAAACGTTTCAGCATGGTTGTTTAAGTGTTCCTGGACCGAATCGCTGCGAGTTAATGAGTCCGGAAAAGGTTACCGTACGTTATAGTGACCCTCATCAAAGTCTCGGGAAGGTGACTCGAACATTTATTGGAGAAGCTGCGGTAATTGTATGTCATGAATTATACTATGCCTTATACGGAAAAACATATATTGATCGTGCGTTTGAATCTTTAACGCCAGAGGATTTGAATCTGTTCAAAGAGGCAGTACACGCTGAGTTAGAACGTCGTAAAAAAGAGAGGGTCATTCCTGAGTTAAGTGAGCATTCCTTTCATGTGACGGTACGGATTGATGATCAAGGTGCTGCGTATTTAGATAGGAGTGCGTTGACAGAAGTTTTACCAAAAATGATGAGAAGCACTTTGCAGGGGATAATGCAACGGATTGCATGTGTGAGGATGCATACGAGCAGCGCTGAGATACCCCCTGTATTTAGTACCACAAGACAGTCTTTTCATGCGAGCGGATCCTCTGCGCGACCTCTTCCTCTTTCTTCTGAGGACGCTCGGCCGGTTGTTCCCTTTAGTTTAGTGTAGGAAGAACAAACATAATTTTTCTATAAGGAATAGATACATGTACTTTACATTTTTAGGATCCACAGGGACGATAAGCGGATCAAAAAATATT
>JAUYSE010000182.1 GCA_030696465.1 Legionellaceae bacterium | reverse complement strand
TTAATTTGGCCGGCAAAAAAAAGATTCCCGATAGATTTAGTCTGTAAATAAGGCGTCAAACCACGAGGATCAAAAAAATCATATTCGATAGCATATCCTGGGCGTGTAATATGCGCTTTTTCAAATCCCTTGATGGTTCTCACAAAATCCATCTGTACTGAAAAAGGCAGGCTAGTAGAAATCCCATTGGGATAAATTTCATGCGTCGTCAAGCCTTCTGGCTCGACAAAAATTTGATGTGAGGCTTTCTCTGCAAAGCGCACCACTTTATCTTCTATTGAGGGACAATAGCGCGGTCCAACCCCTTCAATCACCCCACAATACATCGGTGATTTATCTAAATTAGCACGGATAATATCATGTGTTTTTTCAGTCGTGTGCGTGATGAAACAAGGCCTTTGCTCTGGATGTGCGGCCTCTTCGCCTAAAAAAGAAAAAACAGGAACCGGAGTATCACCAGGCTGTGCTAACATTTTACTATAATCGAGCGTACGCCCATCAATACGTGGCGGCGTTCCGGTTTTCAATCGCCCGACAGGAAACGCGAGCTCTCGTAAACGCTGCGCCAAAGTGACGGCAGGCGGATCACCTGCGCGCCCTCCCGCAGATTGATGTAGGCCTACATGAATTTTACCCGCCAAAAAAGTACCTACGGTTAATATGACTGCCTGCGCGGTGTAGACGAGACCCAACTGCGTCACAACGCCGGTCACTCTGTCACCCTCCATAATGATATCTTCTACTGCCTGTTGGAATAAGGTCAGATTAGGGGCGGTTTGCAATATTAAACGTATTGCTTGACGATAAAGCACGCGATCAGCTTGGGCACGTGTTGCGCGCACTGCTGGACCTTTTGAAGCATTAAGAATGCGAAATTGAATACCGGCTTGATCGGCCGCCAAGGCCATTGCCCCACCTAAGGCATCGATCTCTTTCACAAGATGGCCTTTTCCAATACCCCCTATTGCGGGGTTACAAGACATTTGGCCTAATAAATCAAGATTATGCGTGAGCAACAAAGTACGCGCACCCGCACGAGAAGCGGCCAACGCAGCTTCAGTGCCCGCATGCCCCGCACCAATCACAATCACATCATAATGCTGTTCTGCATTCATAAACGATCAAATCTGTCAAAAAGGAGGACATTATACCCAAAAATATAGAAAATGGGAAACGTCCTAGAGCAAAACGAACGCTATTTCTTCGCTATTTCAGAACCGCCGGTTACCATAATCAAACCGATAAAGAACATCTTAATACCAAACAAAATCCCAATGGCCCAAGCGCCTGTCAATGGAAACTGAACGGTCATTAAAAGTCCGAGTAAAATAGAGATCACACCAGAAAATATCAACCATCCCGACACAGGCTGCACATAAAAACCAGCCATAATTTCAAACATCCCATCGAGAATAAAGTACACGACCAAAACAAGCGTCAACACACTCACCGCAAACAAAGGATTCGCCAGCATAGCCACACCACAAATCAAGGTCAGCATGCCAATAAAAAATGTGAACAACTCATGGCCAAAACCTCGCACTTTAAAAGCCCAAAACATGCGAATAATCCCTGTCATGGTAACCAGTATCCCGACTAAAAAAGCAATAGATAATCCTGTCAGCCCAGGTGCCAACATCGCAAGCATGCCCAAGATAATAGCGAACACGCCTAACACCGTCATTTTTTTACCAAAACGTTCTGTAGTATCCATAACATCCTCCCAAAATTACTCTGTGCGGTTAGGTACAATGGTAGAGATAGCATGCTTATATACCGCTTGAGTTACCGTCCCTTTGAGAAAAATAACTTCACTATCATGCGAATCAATAATTCCGTGAAGTTTAATACCGCTTACCAAAAATATAGATACATTAATTTGGTTAGTGATTAACTGAGTAATAAAGCTGTCTTGCAGAGCACTCATCATGACCATCCCCTTATTTATTTTTGTTTGATGATGTACGTTATAATTATATTATCGTCGACCACCGATAAAACTTTAGGTGTCTTAAGTTAAAGAACCTAATGAATTTAATATATTTTTAATCTAAAATACTTTCCTGCACACGAAACACTTATCAGAGATAATATATATGTCTACATTGGAACATGCGGTCGCTTATGCTTTACAACATCCTGACGATTCACGCGCTATCGATAAAGCTTATTTAGAGTTTATTAAAGCCAATTTTATGATTCCTATTCATGCGCATAGCGCAGAAGACGCTCCAGAGGTTCTTTATTTGGAAGAAAATGGCATACAATATCTGCCTGCTTTTACAAACACAGATACTCTCGATGTGTGGGCAAAAGACATCGCAAAACAAATCAAAATTTTACGTCTGACAGGCGTGAATCTTTTAAAAGGCGTTGGGGAGCACGTCGCGGTATGCCTCAACCTAGGAGACAGCGCTAGCAAGATTTTTCATCCAGAAGAAATTGCACGAATGAAAAGTTTGATTATTAAATTTTGGAAATAAAACTTGATATAGTCACTGTAGTTGGATTTTCGGCGAGTTGCATTTGCAACAGCGCCGAAAACTCAAGTGCGAAGAGTATATTAAGATTGTGGCTCTTCTGTCTTCATGTTGTCCATGTCTGAACCTGCAGCAGCACCTTTAGCATTATTCATATCTGTTGCGGCTGGATTCTTCACTGCATCAACGTCTGGAGCCGAAGGCTTGACTGCATCAACGTCTGGAGCAGCACCAGAATTCACGGCATCAGGATCAGCAGCAGTATCAGGAGCAGGTGCAGAATTCATAGAACCTGTGCCACCAGTTACAGGCATACAGTTACCTGCATACGCAGCCACAGAAAAACCAGCCACTAAAGCCAAAATCGCAACAAATTTTTTCATTTTATTCTCCATTATTATTATTAAAAACTTTGTCCCAGAGAAAGAGTGTACGCCTCAATTCACGCCCTGTAAATATCGGCACGCTTGGTGCAAATGATTGACGCTTCATACCACCGTTTTTGCAAGCACAAAGCCCTCTAAAATACCCGGACTCAGGGGGTTAATAGGGTTGTTCGTTTTTAAAACGTATCGTCCAGAGTTTCCATTTATTTCGAATAAAATTTGTAAACTGGTGCTGTCTTCTGCATCAACCAACACATTCACTTTTTGTAACATTCTAAAAAGTGCCCACGCCCCAGACTCATCTAACTCATAATGCTTCCCTTCAATAGAGTCTAGACGTAACTTCGCATCCACTGCGGGCCAATGGAATGTCGTAAACGACTCACTGGTTTGATTATCTTTTAATTGGGTATCCCCTATCGATAATTGTAACCGTGCAACTACCGGATCTAAGCTGATTTTTTGTAAGCTAAATTCTATCATGCTCGAACTTGCGCCTTGCGCGAAAAACATTTTACTAATAACATTCGCCCGAATAAATTCATTCATAGCTTCTTCTATAATAGGCAAGCGTAAGCCATTCACTTCTTTAGGCTTCCATTCCGCTGAAGAGGTATCGATAAAAGGCAGAATCGTCTCGTTCATAAATTGCATAAACGTTCCTGAAGGCGCAAAGAATCCATTAAAGGCCGTCATGGATACATCTGGCGCCTCTAAAGAATCAAAAGGATAATGATGTGCAATCTGTTCTGTATATGGGATATACACTGCCTTTTCCCACGCTTGATTAATATAAGCACGAGCGGCCTGTATCGATAAAATCCATATATCGTCTGCCAATTGCTTCGCCCATAAAGACAAGGGCTCTGGCAATTGTTGCGCCTGTCGATAGAGCTGACTTAAAGGATCCGTCGCCATGGTATTGGTAAACCGTTGTTTCACCAGTTCAAATGTGGTTTTACCTCCATCATCGACTAAAGACAGTAAACCCACAAAACGAGAGGTCTCTTGCAATGCCCCCTGAAATGCTTGGATAGAAGGAGAACCAATCGCATTCAAATAAGTAAACTGACTGGCTATTTCTTTATTAAATAGAGAGGAAGACACACTGGTCGGCCCAATATTAGTCTGTAACCAAGCAATAACTTTTTCTAATCCTTGAGAGCTCTGTAAGACATCTAGCGTTTGTTGCCCCTCTTTATAATTGTAGAGATGTGAAGGTTGAATCCCCGTCATCCAACGCGTCCAACTGGCTTTATAATCCCCCACATAGGCAGTTTCCAAAATAGTTTGTACCTCTTGAGGCAAAGGGCGACCCAATACCCACGCATCTGCTTGCATATGTGCGATAATTTGTGGCCACATGCGCTGCATGTTCTCAAAACCCTCTCTGGTATAATATTCTGGGATATTTTTCATGGGGAATGAAATCCCAAGAACATCCGGCACTGCTTCTGTATTTTGTGGAAAATAGGCTTTTGCCAGCTGGTAGTATATAAACGATGGAGGCAAGGCCTCCCATTGCATACGGATATCCGCCACCATTTTTTCTCGAAAAAGCTTGTGGGCAATAGGATGCGCTAAAGCACGCTCACTCAGGCGCAAGCGATACATATCTTGATCTTGAGGATGCGTTTTATCATATTGTTGAAACCATGCCGAAATTTCTGGTTGAGAAAAATAATGTGGATCAAATAGCATGACATAAGTACGCAGTGCTTGAAAACGCTCTGCAATAGGAAGACGCTGACTTGTCATAACACGTTCAAGTTGCGCCAATAATTGAGGGATAATTTCTTGCTCTAAGCGTACGGCAATGTGTCCTTGAATTAATTGCTGAATATCATGCACGGCACCAAGCGGCATCCAGGTTTCATCCACTTGATTCAATAGTTTTTCGGCATGCGAAAGATAATATAATGCCGCCGTTTCATGCTTATGATGTGCAGTTCCGTACGCAGATAATGCTTGTTGTGCTTCGCCTAACAATGCACTGGTATTCCAATGGGTATATCCCAAAACAGCTATCAAAAAAATAAACACCGAGCCGCCTATCGATACCCAACGTTGTATCAAGGGATGCGTAATCATGGGTTGCGTTTGTGTTTGTGATAAACAAGCCGACACGGTTTCCTGAACAAAGTGTGTTTTCACTTGCGTCGATTGTACCCAACGATCTGGCAACATGAGTGCATATGCTTTTTGGATTTTGCTACTTAAGCGATCAAAAACATAATCGCTCTGTTGTGCACTGGTAAAATATACGGCCTTTACCTGCACTTGATGTTGTAATAACATTTGCAAAAAAAGATATAATGGCTTGCGGATACAAGAGAATTGTAAGGGGAACTCCCGAATATGTGTCCGTCGCACTTGAGAATGCACACGATGCAATTTCTTGATAACAGAGGCATTTAGCGCGGTAATCAGCGTATCAAAGCCTTGTTTATATTCATTCTGCAGCATACCCGCAGAATTAAGATCATTTGAAAAAGAAAACCCTAAGGGATCTTCTCGTTCTTGTCGCTGAAAAAAGTCACAGAACCCGGCAAGACTATCCATTTTAGTCAGCACTAAAAACGTATCGATAGGATATCCGAGCTCTTGAATCACCCGCCGCATTAACCTGAGATGGGGATCAATATGTTGTACTAGTTCATGATTATCAGCCACACCCTGCGTGTGTAATAATTCTTGTACATCTAAAGCAAACATTACCCCTGAAATGCGAACGGCTTTGTGCACTGTATTCAGTTGTTTCAAAATATCTCTTAACAACATCGGGGTTTCTTGCAACCATAAGTCACCCAGCTCTAACACCACGCCTTGCTGATTATAAAATAATCGAACTCTTTCTATATTTTCCAAGAGGCATTCTGTCATGCCACTATGCTGTAATAATGTGGTTTTACCTTGTAAATGAGCCCCTACCAGCAACACAAAAGAACAAGTATGATGCTGTGGATGTAGTGAATCCAACACCTGACGTAAACTCTGACAAAGAGAACGAACTGAGTTATCCATCTACTCTTCCAAAAGTGCAGCACTAAACGGCATTAATTGCATACGATACACTTGATGTTCCAACCAACCATGGCTGATCCAAGCACCCAATAAAAATAATCCTACCCCAATCGCGCCAAAACGATACAACATTTTTTGCGGATCGCGTATTGGTGTCACCTTTGTCGCCATTTTCTTCACTTTTGGTGGAGGAGGCGCGCGAAATTGTGAAAGCACATCATACAAATTCTCTAACCAAGTATCCAGACACTGACGCCCATCTAATTGCCCATGAAACTGTCCTTCAAAACCACTAATCAAACAGTGGTAGGCTAACTCTAAAATATCTAAATAAGACTGCGGATGACTATAAGCATATTCTAATATTCTAAAAAATTGTACCGCGGGGGTTTCGGCACTCAAAGTGAGCGATGTAAATGCTGGAAATGCTGGAGATTCTTGATACAAGCGCAAATAATTTTTGCCAATTAATTCATCGACGGTAGCACATAACAGGTAGGTTGCTAAAGAATGTTCACCATAGGTATTCATTTGATGCGAGATTTGACCATGATAAGCGCGCAGCTCATGCTCAAAGGAAGCACAGATCTGCTCTACGGGCGGTAGTGCCGTCGCGAGGTTCAGTCTGTCTAACATAGAAAATATCGGACCTGCCGCAGAAACAATTGAATGATTCGCACAAGGCAATGCCAATAATTTAGAACGATAGTAGCCTTGCTCTGGCGCATTATGAAACAAGACTGGCATTAAGTTTACCCACGCCGTTGTCACCGTACTGACCCTCATCCTGCTTTCTAGGAGGAGTCAGTATAGGGGAAATTTGAAAATAACGATAGCCAAAAACAAGTAACTAGAGTTATATTCTGAGATTATTTCTCATTTAAAAAAGCAGACCATGAGTATTAGCATTTTTGACCTGTTTTCTATAGGCATTGGCCCCTCCAGTTCACATACGGTTGGCCCGATGAAAGCCGCTCTTGCCTTTGTAAACACCTTACAAGAAAAAGACCGACTCTCCCGTACCGAACGGCTCTGTACGGACTTATACGGCTCTTTGGCGCTCACCGGCCGAGGTCATGGTACCGACAAAGCCATTCTCAATGGCTTAGAGGGCAAACACCCAGAAACCGTAGACCCTGACAGTCTCGTCCCCCAGATGCATTACATTGTGGAACATAAACAACTCCATCTTGCTGGTCAAAAATATATTACCTTTAATGAATCACAAGATCTCTGTTTTCATCAAAAAGAACTTCTTCCAAAGCATAGCAATGGCATGCGTTTCACTGCTTTCGATGCCACCAATAACCCTCTATACACCGAAATATATTATTCGATTGGGGGTGGCTTTATCTGCACAGAAGCAGAGTTTGATACCCCCCCTAAAACACACGCGATAGAGCCCTTTCCTTTCGATACGGCAGAAGCACTGCTAGACCATTGCCGACAAAACCATCTCTCTATTGCAGAACTCATGATGCGGAATGAAGAAACTTGGCGCACAAAAGAAGAAATTACCAACGGAATCTTGCGCATTGCAAAAGTGATGGAGGATTGTATTGACGCAGGCTGCCATCACCGAGGAAACTTACCCGGCGGTTTACACGTACGTCGGCGTGCTGCTGATTTATATGAAAAACTCATTGCCAATTCAGGCGTACCCAGTGTTTTTGAACATTCGGATGTTTTAAACCGCCTTAACACCTATGCCATGGCCGTCAATGAAGAAAATGCAGCAGGAGGCCGTGTCGTCACTGCCCCCACCAATGGTGCCGCAGGCATTATCCCTGCCGTCTATCGATATCTTCGAGAAGCGTGTGAATGTACAAAACCAGAAGATACCTGTATGTATTTTTTAACTGCTGCCGCCATTGGGATCCTCTATAAAAAAGGCGCTTCTATTTCCGGCGCAGAAGTGGGATGCCAAGGAGAGGTCGGTGTCGCCTCCTCTATGGCCGCAGGTGCCATTACCGCAGTACTCGGCGGCAGTATAGATCAAATTGAAAACGCCGCTGAAATCGCCATGGAGCACCATCTAGGAATGACTTGTGATCCCATCATGGGATTAGTACAAATCCCATGCATTGAGCGTAATGCGATGGGCTCTGTGAAAGCCGTCAATGCCTCCCGCATGGCCTTAATGGGCGACGGTAAACATTATGTCTCTCTCGATAAAGTCATTCAAACCATGAAGCAAACCGGGAAAGATATGATGAGTATCTATAAAGAAACCTCTTTAGGAGGTCTAGCCATCCACGTGAATTTACCTGAATGTTGAGAGAAACCTTATGACACGTATTATTTTTTGCTCTAAATTACAACAAGACTCTGCTGGTTTAGAAAAACCTCCCTTTCCGGGCCCGCTGGGAGAAAAAATTTTTCAACATATTTCTCTTGTAGCTTGGCAGCAATGGTTAAATCAACAAACGATCTTAATGAATGAATATCGTTTAAATTTAGCCGAACAAGAAGCTCGCCAATTCTTGCAAAAAGAAATGCAAAAGTTCCTATTTGGCGATAATTAATACAGATAAAATTATAAACCAAGAAAATACTTGACTAAATACGACAGACATCGTTTAATAACAACCCTTGGCGGCTAGATAGCTCAGTCGGTAGAGCAAAGGATTGAAAATCCTTGTGTCCCTGGTTCGATTCCAGGTCTGGCCACCACTAAAATCCATGAGTTACATAAAACCATCAAGTCATCATAAAAATAAATAAAAAATGTCCCCGGTTTGCTTAGCTTATTTTATTCAGTATCGTTCCGCACAACTGGACGTTAAGGCACCTCAATCCGTTTACATGAACCAATAAACTCTCTCGTCGAATCTTGCCATCACTAACATGATAAGGCAGTAACGCCTATTAAATCCACATTCCGCAATAGAGTTTATTTTTAGCTTAAGTGACACCAACCGAATTAAGAAGGAAATAACATGAGTTTTTCAGCTTTGGGTCTCATCGAACCATTGGTTCGTGCAGTGAGTGAACAAGGTTATCTTGAACCTTCGCCGATTCAGGTAAAGGCCATTCCCGCTATTTTGCTAGGTCGTGATCTCTTAGCTTCCGCGCAAACCGGAACAGGTAAAACGGCTGGGT
>JAUYSE010000055.1 GCA_030696465.1 Legionellaceae bacterium | reverse complement strand
CAGCCCTCTTGTACCCAGTTTTGTACTGTAGAATCTGAATATACTTTATGCAACTGCCATACTGGACATTTTTCTGGCTCTCCTGGATCGGTGCGGCGCACACGTGCAGGATCGGTCGGCATCGTCAAAATTTTCTTTTCTACTTGATCCAGTGGTTCTCTTAATCGAATCGTGTTTTGATAAGACTTAGACATTTTTTGTCCGTCAGTGCCTGGCAATTTTGCTGTTTTACTCAGCAACACTTCCGGCGGCGTCAGAATCATTTTGCCCAAACCTTCTAAATATCCTAATAAACGATCTTGATCGCCTAAAGAAAGATTGCCTTGATTGGCGACCAAAGCACGTGCCGTCTCTAAAGAGTCTTGTCTACCCTGCTCTTGAAACGCACGCCGTAATTGTACATACAATGCGGCGTTTTTCTTTCCCATTTTCTTTAATGCATCTTGTGCTAATTGCTCAAAATTCGCTTCTCTACCATATAAATGGTTATAACGCCTTGCGACTTCACGTATCAATTCAATGTGCGGCACTTGGTCTTCTCCGACCGGCACATAATCTGCCTTATACAACAAAACATCTGCACTTTGCAGTAAAGGGTAACCCAGAAAACCATACGTATTTAAATCTCGATCGCGTAATTTTTCTTGTTGATCTTTATAGGAGGGTACGCGTTCTAACCAACTCAGTGGGGTTATCATAGACAATAGCAAATGTAATTCTGCATGCTGAGGAACTCGGGACTGGATAAATATCTTACAATGAGAGGGGTTTATTCCACAAGCTAACCAATCTACCACCATATCCCATACGGCTTGTTCTAGCCCTTCCACTTGCTCATATCCAGTGGTTAAAGCATGCCAATCTGCCACAAAAAAATAACAATCATGCGTATTCTGTAAATTTACCCAATTTTTTAAAACCCCATGCAAATGGCCTAAATGGAGTTGACCACTAGGCCGCATTCCTGAAACTACTCGCCCATTACTTGAAAATAAAACTGACATATCCTTCCTTGCTACTCAAATGGCTGGGGATCACCACGTCCCCTACGTATAATTACTGGGTACTCTCCTGTTAAATCTACCACCGTGGTAGGTTCTGGATCACAATACCCTCCATCAATAATTAAATCTACTTGCTGCCCAAGCACATCTCGAATGGCTTCTGGCTCCGTCATGGCAAGCTCCACTCCTGGTAAAATTAAGGTCGTACTCATGAGCGGTGATGCTAAACATTCTAATAAAGAACGCGTTATCACATGCTCAGGAACACGCAAGCCTAACGTTTTACGTTTGGGGTGTATCATAGCACGAGGAACCAATGCAGTCGCATTCAAAATAAACGTATAAGAGCCTGGCGTAAACGCTTTCAATAGCCGAAAAATGGGATTAGACACCTTCGCGTACGTCCCCAAATCAGACAGATCCCTACACAATAAGGTGAAATTATGATTTTTTTCTAAGTGTCGAATCTGTCGAATACGGTCGAGTCCCGCTTTATTCCCTAAACGGCAACCTATTGCATATCCGGAATCGGTAGGGTATACAATCAAACCGTCTTGTTCAATAATAGAGACTGCCTGTCGTAAAAGCCGCGATTGCGGATTATCTGGATGTATAGCAAAAAACTGACTCACAGCCCCTCCTGCTCTAAATGCTTTAGAGAAAGACTTCCTAAATAATACACTGACTAGTGTACTTCAAATCAAAACCGGTTACACTAAGAATATTCAAACAAAATAATCCCTATTTATGCCTACGTCCGCTCACATTATTCCACCTATTATCGATGTGCAACAAGCATGTGAATGCTCGTTGCCTGTCAGTCAAGAAACGCTGATTCACTGGGCCAGCTTGCCTTTATCGTCTGAAACGCCTATAGAGCTCACCCTACGACTCGTAACGCGAGACGAAATTCAGCATCTTAATCATAGCTACCGAAAACTCGACAAACCCACCAATGTGTTAGCGTTTCCTAGTCAAATACCAGATACTATCCCTCAGGAAGTCCAATTTTTAGGCGACGTCATCATTTGCCCGTCCATCTTAGATGAAGAAGCCGAGGTGCTGCAACGAAGCAAACCTGCACATTGGGCTCATATTATTATACACGGCATTCTCCATTTAATGGGCTATGACCACCATGAACCCGAAGAAACCCATCTGATGCAAAGCCTAGAAATACAATTTCTTGCGTCTTTGGGCTTTGAAAATCCTTACTCTTCCTCTGAACCTGGATAAACCATGAAACTATGGAAAGCTATTCATCATTGGCTGCAATCCTTTCACAAGAAACCCCTACAAAATCCTCATCAGTTTTTAAATTATCTGCGACAAGGACAAGAGGAAGGTATTATTGATCAAGATACGCTGAGTATGATTGAAGGCGTATTACAATTAGCACAATTACGTGCGCGAGATATCATGCTGCCTAAAACTCAAATGATTTGCATTGCGCACAACACTGATTTTTCTGAAATTATTCGCCAAATTACAGAACATGAACATTCTCGTTACCCGGTGACGACGGAAGGTAATGAAGAAGTCATAGGTATTCTACACGCGAAAGATTTACTGCGGTTTTATAATACCACTGATCAAAATTTTGATATTGAAGATGTTTTACGCACGCCCTCTATCGTTCCAGAAAGTAAACGTATTGATATTTTACTCCGTGAGTTTCGCAGTTCTCGTAATCATATGGCTATTGTAATCGATGAATATGGCGAAATTTCTGGTTTCATTACCATTGAAGATATTATTGAACTGATTACCGGAGATATCGAAGATGAATTCGATATTGACGAAGACGCTTACATTAAAAATCATGGAAATACTCGCTATATTATTAAGGCACAAACCCCTATTCGTGAATGTAATACCATCTTACAAACTACTTTTAAAGATGATCTACAAGATACTATCGGCGGACTCATCACCACCCATTTAGGTCATGTTCCTGTCCGCGGAGAACGCGTATTTCTAGAAGGATTAGAATTTAAAGTGCTGCATGCAGATGCCAGGCGAATCAAATTATTATCCTGTATCGATAAACGCACACAGGCATAGGAGTTACTATTACGTTAAAGGATGTCAACAGACCTCCATTATAATTCAGGAACGGCTGATTATAATTGGTAATTTTGGACGCAGTGTATACTTTCAAGGAAGCATCATGAGAACCAAACTGAATCATCACTTACTCCTTGCCGATACCGATCAAAGCATTTTTGATTATCTACAACCCTTTTTTATCAGCCACGGATATGCGGCAACGCATGTGCAAAATGGCGAAAATGCTATCAAAGAAACCATTTATGGTGTCTATGATGCATTGATTCTCGATATTGTGCTGCCACTCAAAAATGGCTTAGAGGTCATTCAAACCGTTCGCCAGCATCAAAATTTACCCATTCTCGTTCTTAGTCGCTGCAGTAAAGAACAAGATAAAATTTTATGTTTAGAAAATGGTGCTGACGACTATATTCTCAAACCCTGTAACCCCAGAGAGTTAATGGCCCGATTGCGGGCCATTATGCGTCGTCTTGAAAAAATTGTTCCCGAAAAACATCCTATGACCTACGGTGATATTCACTTGGATGCCACGACCCATCAAGTCCGCTACCAAGGCAAAACCATTCCGCTCACCAATACAGAATTTAATATTTTAGAAATGTTTTTAAAGTCACCCAATCAAGCATTCTCTAAAGAAGAGCTTTCAAAATATGCTTTACATAAACATTTTAGCGCTTATGATAGAAGTATTGATGTTCATATTAGTCACTTACGCAATAAACTCAACGATGACACCACGGATAATCCCAAAATTCAGACTGTCAGAGGGTTTGGTTATATTTTTAAATCATAGGAGTTCATATGAAAAGGATTTTATCGTTCTGTCTGTATGTACTGTGCCAAATAGTATATGCCGATGGGCCACCCCTTACCATTGCCACCGATCTCTATTCTCCCCCTTTTGTCATTAGTGGAGGACAAAAACAAATTTTTGGATTTGATATTGAAATGATGGAAAGCATCTGCACCATTATGAAGCGCACTTGCGTCTATAAACGTATGTCTTTTGAAAAAATTCTTCCCGCAGTGGAAAGTGGATTAGTCGATGTTGGTCTGGGCTCCATCACGATTACACTAGAAAGGGCACAACATGTTCACTTTTCTTTACCTTATTTACTAAGCTATGCACAATTTATTGGCACAGCCGACCAACAAAGCAAAGATTTTGATATCCATACGCTAAAAAACAAAACCGTTGCGGTACAAGAAGGTACGGTATTCCAAAAAGCTATCCAAGAGATGGATCCCAATACTATATCGTTTGAGAGTTACCCAACACTGACCACCCTCATAGGTGCTTTAGTGAATAAACAAGTGGATATCGGTATTTTGGATGCCGCTGCTGCAAAATATTGGCAATCACAAACAGACGAGCAACTCGTCACTATTGGGCAACCTTTTTTATATGGAAATGGCTTTGGCATTGCCGTCAACAATAACAAGGTTGAACTACTGAATAGTATTAACAACGCACTCTTACAATATCAAGCCAACGGACAATTCAAACAAAATTATATGACGTACATAGAATAAGATCGTGAGGGAGGAGTCTCACATGATCCCTATTTATGACTCCTCACTCATTGTTTCTGCTTCTTTCGCTTTCAAGGCATAAAAAACCTCTTCTCGGTTCACTGGAACACTTCGCGGTGCTTCCACACCAAATTTTATATGCTCAGGATCTGCGGCTCTAAATGCCGTCAAAGAAACCACTTGCTCTCCTAACTCAATGATTAAAGAAGATTCAAAATTTAACCAATAAATATCCATAAGTAGCACGATTTCCAAAAAAGGCGAGAGTATATAGCATAAACGTTCTTAATCCCAAGCGAAAAATCACACTTTTTCGAGAATAATGCTGCTATAGCAAGCTTTTGAGCATTTCCGAATCATAAAAACCCATTATAAATTTATGGAGCTCCTATACTCATAGCAATTGCATTTTCGGCTAGGCGCAAGCGAGAGAGCCGAGGAAGTGTACATGCAGTACATGACCGATGGCAAACTCCTCTAAAACTCAAACAGTATGGGAACGTTTTATTGATCAAACTTAGCACGATCTATCCGAGCCGCGACCGTGAGGTCATGGCTTTACACACAAGTAAAGCCATGACCGTGAGGGAGCGGAGTATTTTTAGATATTTTAAGAGCTCCGCTTGCTCACGCGCGCGGCTCAGATTTTCTTTGATCAGATAGATCGTGCTCATTTTAATCATAAGAGGCGTTTGCCTTGGTATGATTGCCAATAAGACATTGCCTTTAAACTGGAATATTGCTACTATCAGATTGCTATTGTAATGTAAGGTGCAGAATGGCTTATCATCCTTTTCGTTATCTCTCCGCCGTCGGTGTGCATGTGTTTACCGCAAGCGCCGCCTTTGTCGGTATTATGAGCCTCTATAAAATTCATCAGCAGGACTACGTCCAAGCGTTATGGTGGATGGCTGCGGCCGTTTTCATTGATGCTATTGATGGTACCTTTGCTCGATTAGTCGGGGTCCAAAAAGTATTGCCTCAAATAGACGGTGCTTTATTAGATAACATGGTCGACTACTTAAATTACGTCATCACGCCTTGCTTTTTCTTATTACTAAAATCCGATATGCTGCTTCCACAAGCCCAATGGTGGGTTATTTTAGCGATCAGTCTCAGCTCCGCTTATCAATTCACACAGGCAGATGCTAAAACTTCCGATCATTTTTTCAAAGGCTTTCCTTGCTATTGGAATATCGTCGTTTTTTATTTATTCCTCTTTCAAACAAACCCTTGGCTCAATACCATACTACTTTTTGTGCTTAGCGTTTTGATTTTCGTTCCCATTAAATATGTGTATCCTTCTCGTTTAGATTATCTTACTAATTCCAAAAAACTTAAATTTCTCATGCATACTTGCTCAGTACTGTACGGGGTAAGCTCTTTACTGCTCTTAGCAACTTATCCGAACACACAAACCCTCTATCTCGGAATCTCTTTCGGATATATTGTGCTCTACTGTACCTTAAGTCTATCCCGCACATTTACAAGAAAAAAAGCCATTCCTGCTGTAATTTATAATCGCTAAGGAACTGTACTCATCATTTTTAATTTTGACGCGTTCCTACAGTTATCCGGAGTTATGCATGACCACCAAGACCTCTCTTAGCCTCGTTATTTTTTTAAGCGGTATTTCTCTCGCATGGGCGTTCCCAAAAGGATGTCAACCCACTGGATTTAGCTTCACTGAGCATTACTTATTTCTGAGTGACGTCAGCGGACAGCAACTCTTTCTAATACAAAACAAAAGTCTTGATCTCATTGAAATCAAACATCATGAGCGCGCAGATGAATTTATGAGCCCCTCTCTCACGGCCAAAATACATGCGAATAACTGGTCTGCTTTTGCCTCAAATATTCCAAACTTGGGCTTTGAATGCTACCGAGTCAACCAAACGGCTGAGGGTCCTGATACCAGCACCTTGATATCTTGCGCAGAAGCGCTCAATATATGTCAATACCCACGGGTCAAGTTCGCACTCAGCAATATGGGTAATTATTGGGTTACTGCCGATAAACCTCAGGCAGATGTTATTAAAGATGTTGCGGATCAAGGCATTTATTTACGCTGGTAATCATTCAGTCATAATAGGGAGATACTAATGGCACGCACAGAATCTAGCATGATTCCTTTAGGAACCACAGCACCACATTTTTCATTATGGGAGCCCCTGAAGAAACGAGCTGTACGTCTCGACGATGAACAAGGAGCCGTCGCAACGGTCATTATGTTTATCTGCAACCATTGCCCTTTCGTCAAACACGTCAATGCAGAATTAGTGAAATTAGCGAATGACTACAGCCATAAAGGCATTACTTTTCTCGCAATTAACGCTAATGATGCTTCACAATATCCAGATGATTCTCCTGAGCATATGATCAGCATCGCTCAAGAACTACACTACCCTTTCCCCTATTTATATGATGAAACCCAAGAAGTTGCACAAGCTTATCAAGCGGCCTGTACGCCTGATTTTTTTATTTTTAATAAATCTCTGGCGCTTGTTTATCGTGGACAACTCGATGATTCACGCCCCGGCAATGGTATTCCAGTGAACGGCAAATCCATTCGTGACACTTTAGACTGCCTCATTCAAGCAAAACCTGTGAGTGCAACTCAAAAGCCCAGTATAGGTTGTGGTATAAAATGGAAGATAGAAGAATATTAAAAAATCTTGGAGATATAGTTGATGACGCGTGTTGGAGAGTTTAAAACGCTTATTTAAAAACGCTTATTTTCAGCATAATCTACATTATGATCTATACTTAACAATGTGATGCATTTATGGCATATATTATTAAGGAGATTAACATGCCAGAAGCTAGCCCCAAAAAACCTACGGAAGCAGAAAATAAACAACGCCGCATAGGATATGTCGAAGCCCTAAAAAATGGCACATTGGTTATACCTGAAGATGCAACTGGCGCTGAAAATGAATTTTTAGCGAATCTCTATGCCATCCACCGTACCGCAGAAGCAATCAGTAAAAATTTATCTTTACAGGATGAGGGTAAAGCAGCAGACATCAATATGCAGGCTTGGAATAAATTTGTAGCGTCTTCGTGTGATGTGTATGTGGAATTATGGGATATGAAGAAAGGCAATGGCTATGATGCTAAAAGCCCTCAAAGTACCTTGCTGAAACTCTCTGCCATCTCCAAAGAAATTGCAGATTTCTTAGTGAAAATGTCTGGGATATCAAAAAAAGAACAAGTAGAAGCAGAGCAAACCCGTATGATGCAGGAATATAACCAACTGATGGGCCGACTGCAAATATCTATTCAGAACCTACGAAGCTCCGAGTATTGTTCCAACAATGATACCAACGATTTAATAAACGCCTGTGGAATAATAGGCCTGTCCTCGTTTATGGTGGCATATGTTTGTCTCTCTGTGGCTTTCGTGGCTACCCCCGTGATGGCTCCTTTAATGCTAGCATCTTTCATCCCTGCAATCACGTTCGCAGCAATATGTGGGGCTTCTTTGCTGGGCATGGCCATTTTGGAAATTATACAAGCACACACCCTCAAAAGTAATGTCCTCGAAAAAGACAGCCAGCCACTACAAGCGAAACAGGGATTTTTTAGCACGCCAGATAAGAGACCCGAGCATGCAAAACCTGCTGGGCATAAAAAACTACACGATGAGGCAGAGAATGGACATGATATGCACAAACGTCCCGGAAGCCTGGGTAGTATTCAAGGAGAATAGCCCCCAACATAAGCTTTTAAAAACTCAATAAACACAATGGCCACTAGTGGCCATTGTTATAAGAACAGTCTTTCAAGAGAGGTCTCTTGCAATACTTTCGACTTACTTCGAAGCAACTACATCCACAGGGATACTTACCACTACTTCACTGTGTAATTGCAACTGCACTTCGTATTCGCCTAGGGCATGAATAACACCCTCTACCAATACGATTTCACGTTTGCTGATGTCGTGTCCTAAAGCCTGGAAAGCATCTTTGATTTCCGATATATTGACGGAACCATACAGTTTGCCTTCTTCACTTGCCATCGTAGGGATGGTTAAGCGTAAGTTTTTAAGGGTCTCCGCACGCGCTTCTGCAGCTGCCCGTACTTTTTGTGCTTTTTCTTCTAGCAACACACGATTCAGCTCTACCTGCTTCAGATTTTCAACAGTCGCAAATACTGCTTTCTTCTCAGGTACTAAAAAGTTACGTGCATAGCCGGCCTTCACCCGCACTACTTCGCCTAATTTTCCTAAATTTTTTACATTTTCAAGCAATACTATTTCCACAAGGAATCTCCTTTCTCACTAAGCCCGAGCCCAGCGGGTCTTAAAATCAAAAAACACATCTACACAAGCCAATAACATAAATACTGGTAGCATCAAAAATGGCACCAACATAAGCGCCAATAATAACAGCATCGAGGTCAACATCATACTTTTTTTAGTCAGCACATACAGCGCCACAACAAAGCCTACTGCTAAAAAAAACAATACCACGACCGGGAGTAAACTCCATGCCCACATATAGCCCGTATATGCGGCAGCACTCGCGCACAGTAATAGCGCAAGCATTCCATAACTACCCCGAAAATAAAAAAAATCTTTATACAAACCTTCCGGGTAATACAACTTAGATTGCACCAATCGTGCCAGATACAAAGAACTCATAGTCGACAGCAGAAAGCTCACTGCTTCCAGACCCAACAACAAATGCGCCATCAATTCTGGGTTTTGCAGCCATATTGGTAATATTTGCTCTGAGCCTGCTGAATTTTTTAGAAAAAACAACAAGGATTGATACTGTAATACCATAAAATCTGGAAAGAAACACAGGACCAATATTACCCCTATGCAAGCAAAAAAAACCATCGCCACTGCAGACACCGACCAACTCGCCGTTGCTCGCAGTATATAGGCTGCTATATAACAGGGAATAAAACTCATAAACGCCATACAAAAGGCAGCAATTGCTGGAATCGTCCACATCGCTGCTAACGCATAAGCCAACATACCCACTAATAAAGCGCGTCCGCCCGCCAATGAACCATTACGCAAGGTCAATAAAGCGACCGTTGCCACAGAACACCAAGCCATCAAAGGAAGCACTGCAGACACGGCAACGAACATCAGGGCCCCTTGCTCGTTGGAAAGCAAAAAGCGCCCGAATCGTTGAATGGCTGCGACCAATGAAAGCATCTTAGTGGTGACTGTCACAATAAGGCAATAAACCTAAGAAACGTGCACGTTTTATTGCAGTTGCAAGTAAACGCTGAAAGCGTGCAGAAGTTCCGGTAATACGGCTAGGTACAATTTTACCTGATTCACTGATATAATTTTTCAGCAAAAAAACATCTTTATAATCTATTTCACAGCCATCATCAGAACTGAATCGGCACATTTTTTTTCGACGAGAAAAACCAGACATATTCTATCTCCTAAGCTTCTTGATTAGCATCTTTTTTCATTAATGGAGATTCTTTAACAATCGCCACTTTCTCTCGGATAGTCAGATGACGTAAAATAGCATCATTAAACTTAAAGAGATTTTCTAGTTCTGCTAAAGCAGCACCATTGCACTCTATATTCATCAGAATATAATGTGCTTTATGCAAATCGTCGATAGAATAAGCTAAGGCACGTCGACCTAAGTCTTCTTTCCGGTGAATAATGCCACCATGCTTGGTGATTAATTCTTGGTAACGTGTAACCATTCCAGGCACCTGTTCGCTTTGATCAGGATGCACCAGAAACATAATTTCATAATGTCTCATATTACGCCTTATGGGTAAAACCTTCTCTACAGAAATAGAGTAAGGTAAGGAAAAGAGGGCTATTCTACTGAAACTCTGGCCAAATAGCAACCGCAAAAAAGTCAACCACGAATTCCCGCCTTATAAGGTTAGTGGTACCACGTCTTTCCGGATAAGGGTCTTTCGTAAACATGTATAAAGTTATCCTGACGCTCTCACGGCACGTCCTTGCGCGGTGAAGGTTTACGAAAGCTCCTACGTCCTGCTTAAAAAGCTCCTACGTACCGCGGCTTGTCCGCGGTATCCAGCGATTCGGAGACCTATGGTCTTCGTATCCCTGGATCCTGCGGACAAGCCGCAGGACGTAGGCATCTGA
>JAUYSE010000053.1 GCA_030696465.1 Legionellaceae bacterium | reverse complement strand
CCGTATTTAGTAGTTAATTAGATTTTGAGAGCTTTACTTAATTAGTTCTCTTTTAATATGGTTTTCTCTAGCAATTTGAACTGCCAGCTTTAGTTTTTTCTCTAAGATCTCTTGAGGCGGTAATTCAGTTTATGAGGGAGTCTTTGAGCTTGTGAGATACTCACAAACTCTCTAACTCAGCCCTATGTTGTAGTAATACTTTACGGTGGTTCTCTAAGCCATTGGCTTTTTCTTTTTCTTTTTGAACAATGGCTTCTGGAGCACGAGCTATAAAATCTTGATTAGACAGTTTAGCTTGAATGCCCTCTAATTCTTTCTGCAGTTTATTCAATTCTTTCTCAAGTCGCCCTAGTTCTGCTTGTTTATCGACTAAGCCCGCCATCGGAATTAAGAACTCTATACCGTCGACTACCGTTGATAAAGCTTGAGGCACGTTATCTTTAGGTGCAACATACTTAATATTGGTTACCTTACTTAAATGCAATAAAGCTGGTGCATAAGGAGTCATTTTGTTGTGCAAATCCATGGATAGCGTCTTGATAATTAATGATATTTTTTTGTTTGGAGCTATCATCATTTCACTACGTAAAGTGCGAAGTGCTTGTACTACCGATTGAAACCACACAAAATCTTGCTCTAAGGAAAGATCAATATGCTGAGATTCTATCTTGGGATAGGCCGCACTTATCATCGATTCATTACGATCAGACATATATTTAACGGTTTGCTCCCCAATGGTCTGCGTAATAAAGGGCATAATGGGATGCAATAAGCGAAGGATATTATCGAGCACATACATTAAAGTATGTCGTGTGCCCCGCTTTAATGCCGGTAAGGCATTGGGATCTTGCAGTACTATTTTAGAAAGCTCAAGATACCAATCACAAAAAGAATGCCAAACAAAATCATATAAAAGATTGGCCAGAAAATCGAAACGATATTGTTGTAGACAATGTTGAGATTCTTGTATCACTTGTTGCAGGCGCGATAAAATCCAGCGATCAAATAAGCTATATTGAAAAGCACCATCTTCCCAATCGCCCGGGGCTTGATCCATGCTTAATAATACATAACGAGAAGCATTCCATAATTTATTACAAAAATTGCGATAGCCTGCAACCCTCGCAAGATCAAAACGAATGTTCCGCCCAAAGTTTGCTAATGCGCAATACGTAAAACGTAAGGCATCGGTACCAAAAGCAGGGATTCCCTCAGGATATTCTTTTAAGGTCGCCTTAGCAATTTTATCCCGTAAAGACGGTAACATAAGATGCGCAGTACGTTTTTCTACTAAAGCGTCAGCACCTATGCCATCAATGACATCGAGAGGATCAATCACATTCCCTTTCGATTTAGACATTTTATGTCCATCGCTGTCGCGAATTAAACCCGTAATTAATACCTCTCTAAAAGGCACTTGTCCCGTGCATTTTAGGCTCATCATAATCATGCGAGCGACCCAAAAGAAAATGATATCAAACCCGGTGATTAACACAGAGGTAGGGAAAAAAGTTTTTAGCGCATCGGTTTTCTCGGGCCAGCCTAGGGTGGCAAACGGCCATAGTGAAGAAGAAAACCAAGTGTCTAAGACATCTTCATCTTGTTTGAGCGAAATAGTATCGGGCAGCTCATGACGTTTGCGAATCTCGGCTTCATCGTTACCGACAAATACACGTCCTTGATTATCGTACCATGCAGGAATGCGATGCCCCCACCATAATTGTCGACTGATACACCAGTCTTCAATATTTTCCATCCATTGAAAATACGTTTTGTTCCAAGTTTCAGGGATTAAACGTACGTCTCCGCGTTGCACCGCCTCTATGGCGGGCTCGGCTAAACTTTGCATTTTGACATACCATTGGTCTGTCAATAAGGGTTCAATAATGACATTAGATTTTTCTCCGCGTGGCACCTTGAGTTTGTGCGGAACGGTTTGTACTAGAAAACCTTGTGCAGTCAGATCTTGAATGATTTGCTCTCGAGCCACAAAACGGTCCATGCCCTGATACGCAACCGGTGCTTTTTTATTCAGGGTGGCTTTTTTGGTGAGAATAGAAATCAGTGGTAGTTGATGGCGTTTACCCACGGCATAGTCGTTATGATCGTGTGCAGGGGTGATTTTAACGCAACCCGAACCAAAGCTGGGATCAACATAGGTATCGGCGATAATAGGAATAGTACGATTACATAAAGGAAGATGTACTTCTTTCCCGATAAAGGCACTATATCGTTCATCCTCTGGGTGTACAGCAACGGCTACGTCCCCTAAGAGGGTTTCAGGGCGAGTGGTTGCAACGACTACTTCTCCGGAGCCATCGACCAAGGGGTAACGTATATGCCAGAGAAAACCATCTTCTTCTTCTGAGATCACTTCTAAATCAGAGACCGCGGTCCCTAGTTTAGGATCCCAGTTGACTAAGCGGGTTCCTCGATAAATTAACCCTTCTTCATATAATTGAATAAATACTTTTTGTACTGCGGCTGAAAAAGCGGGATCCATGGTAAAGCGTTCTTTGGTCCAATCAACAGAGGAACCTAAGCGTCGCATTTGTTGTGTAATGGTTTTGCCGTATTGCTCTTTCCATTTCCAGGTTTCTTCCAAGAAGGCTTCTCGAGTCATTTCTTTTCGTGAAACACCGCGTGCTTCTAAATTTCGTTCTACCACTAACTGCGTAGATATACCTGCATGATCAACGCCAGGTTGCCATAAGGTTTTGGCACCTATCATGCGGTGATAACGCGTTAAAATATCCATTAAGGTATGTTGAAAACCATGCCCCATATGTAAACTACCGGTCACATTGGGTGGAGGTAACATGATACAAAAACTAGGACCCTCTCCATGCGGTGAGAATGCATGCGAGCGTTCCCAATCTGCGTAGCAATGAGATTCAATAGCTTCGGGGGTATATGTTTTTTCCATGGTCAGTACCTTAGTGAATACGAATAGCTGCGCGATTTTATCATACTAGATAGCGTAAAAGAATATGCCTTGTGCAGAGAGGTACAGGGTAAACGCGTCTTTAGCACAATCTATCTGATCCGCGCGCACGCGCGCGGCTCGGATAGATCGTGCGTATTTTAAGCAACAAACATTTATTAAAGAACAAACCCATCTGAAATGACAAACGACGGTTCCACAGTTTCAGAATTTCCTCTTGAACTCCAAAAATTGGGAGTCCTAGTCGGAGTCGGAGTGCGAGAGCGCTCTTGGGGAGAAGGTAAGGAAGACGCGCTGCTGCTTCTAACGAACCTATTTTGGGGAGTAGAATCTCTAGAGGCTAGATTTTGTGCGTCTCGCGGGCCATGCACTACGGCCCGTATGTTTTCATGGGGGCATGTTTTTGCTAAGTCATCCCATTCTTTTCTTTCAGCGTTACTATACTGCTCAGATAAATGTTCTTTCAGATAGATAAAAATCTC
>JAUYSE010000021.1 GCA_030696465.1 Legionellaceae bacterium | reverse complement strand
ATTAATTTTGCTATTGCTCTCCCAATTTTTTCATCCTCAGGCAAGGGGGCCCGTGGATTTAATGCTATTAATGGTACTGTATTTTCAACAATAGCATCCACCTCGGAAATATGAATCAACGAATCACCAAAAACACGAGGCATGTTTTTATTAACCTCTACAATTAATTTTTTTGCCACCTTTGCCGCAGTCGATGTGTAGTCATTGTTTGTTCCAAGTGTGAAATAGCCGAACTTATCCATGGGGCTAACCGTCACGATACAAGTATCAAGAGATATATTTTCACGAAAATAGCGTGGCATGTGACTAAAAGAATTTGGAACGTAAAAAATTACTTTACGATTTCCATCAGCATCTCCTTGTTTCATCAGCTCGCGCTCTTTTGAACCTACAAATCCGGGGTGGGGTTTAATAATATCCATGAGCGCGTATTGCAAAATAGTATTATTAGCGGGCTCCTCAGCATGCATATAATAAACACACAGCTCATCAAATCCTTTAGCTTGCGCACGATTAGCTATTGCTGCAAGTAATGCTGGAGGTTGAGAAACGGCCATACCAAAAGCAATGTTACATTTCTTCTCGATTAATTTCACCGCTTGTTCCGGAGTCGTTAATTTGCTTTTATATTGAGATGAATACATGATTAGTACCCTGCTTTTTTATAAGGCCCCATGCCTTTTTTATAAATAAGGAAATGCCGTTCATAAGAGCACACAAGCTTGCCATCTTGATTATGTGCATCAGATTTAACATGCATAATGCCTTGTGTCGGTCGAGATTTTGATTCTCGTTTATCCATAATTTCTGATACAGCATAGATAGTATCGCCAGCATAAACCGGCGCTATTAATTTAATATTGTTCCACCCAAGATTTGCCACAACACGATCAAATGTCCTGGTTGTCAACGCCGTCAGTGCACCCACTAAAAATGGTTCTGCAATGAGCATCCGATTTTCCGAGTATTGTTTAATATAATGGTCGTCTGAATACTGTGGACAAAGCTCAATAGACCGAAGAGCATGGATCTGATTCTCTTCTTTGGAGAATGTTTTTCCTGGACGATGTTCATAAATCTCACCAGGTTCTAAATCTTCAAAATAAATCCCCATTTGCTCCATAAAACTACCCTCGTCCAATAAACGATGCGAACAAAACTTATTGTTTTCAACACCCCCTCGTTGAAGCTTTTCAGCTATCTCCAGCGGATGTTTGCCGGATTTATACATGAGAATTTTATATTCAATTTTTGCAACCACGTCCCCTTTTTGATTCATTCCTTCTGTTACTACCGTTAATAATCCAAGATTGTTATTTTCCGGATAATTTTCTTTATTGGTAATTTCAGATTGTGCATACAATGTATCCCCACCAAATACAGGCTTAGTCATGGCGATATCGCTAAATTCTGTTATACGTTGTTTTCTATAAAACGTTTTGGAGGTCATTCCTATTACTTTTTGTAGGGTCATGGTGCTTACCCCCAAACAATTGTTCCACTCTGTTTGGGCTGCATAATGCGCATCATAATGAAGTTGAGCGTTGTTCAGTGTATCCAAGGCTTCTTCCGCATTATCTTGTTGACTTACAGTAAGCCCTGGTCGATGATGAAATTTTTGACCGATATTGAATTGTTCAAAATCCAGCCCAAAATGTTCTCGGTAATGACTTTCTCCAAGTTTCACATAATTTTTAAACGGAACCATTATTTTCCCCTTCATTTTTTTGCTAGGGCCAAAATTCGTTTTGCCGAGCGGTACACGGGTACATCTATCATTTTTCCATTGTATTCACAGGCATTACCATGAGCTGCTTCATAAGCAGAGGTAATTGCTTTTGCTTTTTCAATCTCTTCCTGGTTGGGCGTAAATGAATCAATAATAGGTTTAATGTGTTTGGGGTGAATAGCGGTTTTACAAGTAAACCCTAATGCTTTTACGGCGGTGGTTTCGGCAATCACACCATCGTCATTTGCATCATGCAATTGCAAGTAAGGGACATCAATAGCTGCAATACCTGCGTGAGCTGCAGCTTGCACAAGCTGTGCTCGAGCAGAATAAAGTGAATTCCAATCCATGGTTGCGCCTAAATCTGCCGCGAAATCTGCTCCACCAAATATAAGACCAAGCACATTTTCCGCTTGAGCAATTTGATGCGCTTGGTCTAATCCTTTTGCGGACTCAATGAGTGCCAGGATGGGTATTGCATTAGGTGCTAAAATTTCATTAATTATTTGAATTTCGTTGGCACTCTCGGACTTTGGGAGCACTAAAATATCCGGCCGCACATTTTGATCGCATAAAGCAGATAAATCTTTCAATCCAGCGCGTGTACGAATGGAGTTAATACGCAGACACTGAACAAACCCTGTGTATTGAGGACGATTTAACAAATAATTGATTGCTTGTACTCTAGCCTCATCCTTATCTGCCAAAGAAATAGCATCTTCTAAATCAATAATTAGCCCATCTGAACCCAACTCATGGGCTTTGGAAAATCGCTCAGGGTGATTCGCCGGCGTGAACAGTAAACAACGAGCAAAAAGCATATTTTCCACTCCTTGAGATTGAAATAAACCCTGTCACATCTTATGGATTATAGTTCATCTTAGAGTAAGTGCGCGATTGCAGATTAACGATCGCCCCAACCACCATATAGCACGCTTTTTGAAAGCGTCGTTGCGGGACGCGCAGCGGCAAAGCCAGTGACCTTAAATTGCTTCGTACCTTCCAATTAACTTCATACCCAGACTCAGTTTCCAAGCCGCGACCATGAGGGATCGGATAAACTTACGGCTGATTTTGATCTCGGTTTAGAAATACTATTAAACTGGAGGAGTTTGTTGATAGATACACTGAAGCTTGCAGAAGTCATCAAAGCGAAAAGCGTCTTTAAAAAACGTCAAAAAACAGGATGTTTTTTGCGAGCGGCCATGGATGGCGTACAGCGTTTTTTTAAAGACGCTTTTCGCTTTGATGACTTCTACCTCGATTATGAATGTACTGCAGATCAATATATCAATATATCAATATGACAATATATCAATTACTTTATTTGTTAGCGTTTCGATAGTTGGCGAGAATAGCTGAGCATCACCTACGTGCTTTAAAGAAGTTCTGTAACGCGGCACGCGACTCCGCTTCTAATATCCCTTCTGATATTTGTAGTTTTGGGTGCCTTGGTGCTTGAAACACAGAAACCATCGCCCCGTTTTTAGGATCACGGGCCGCAAACACTAAACGTTGAATTCTCGCATGAAAAATAGCTCCAGCGCACATGCTACATGGCTCAAGCGTGACATACAGCGTGCTTTCTGGTATTCGGTAATTTTGCAATAATTGGCTAGCTTGACGAATGGCGATAATTTCTGCATGCGCAGTGGGGTCGGAAAGGCGGATCATGCGATTCGCCCCTACTCCAATAATTTTTTGTTCAGCATCTACCAAAACGGCACCTACTGGAACCTCCCCTGCTTCTTCTGCTGCATAGGCAAGATCAAGTGCCATGCCCATGAAATATAAATCAGTAGGCATGTGCAATAAACCCTTATTCCCACTCTATGGTTGATGGGGGTTTATCCGATATGTCATACACGACTCGTGCCACTTCTGGAATATGATTCATAATTTGTGAGGCCGCTTCTGACAACAACTCCGCAGGAAGATTGGCCCAACGTGCTGTCATAAAATCGTCCGTTTGTACCGCACGTAAAGCAATCACATAGGCATAACGTCGACCATCACCCGCAACACCGACGGTTTTTATCGGTAAAAACACGGCAAATGCCTGGCTTACTTTGTCATACCAATCATGTTTACGTAGAATTTTCAGAAAAATAGCATCTGCTTTCTGTAAAATAGCGATATTTTCTGCGGTGATTTCACCTAAAATACGCACGGCGAGTCCCGGCCCCGGAAAAGGATGTCGATATACGCAAGTTTTAGGTAAGCCTAATGCTAAGCCTAATTCACGGACTTCATCTTTAAATAAGTAACGCAAGGGTTCCAGAAGCAATAATTCCATGGTTTCTGGCAATCCACCCACATTATGATGGGATTTAATCACTGAAGCTTCAGTGCTTGCCGCCGCTGATTCAATCACATCAGGATAAATCGTGCCTTGGGCAAGCCAGCGCATATCTGGATAATCTTTTGAAGCAGCCTCTAAGACTTCAATAAATACTCGCCCAATCGCTTTTCGTTTTTCTTCAGGACAAGTAACCCCTTTTAACGCACCTAAAAATTCTTTTTGCGCTGAAAGGGTAACCAATTGAAAGTCATTTAAATTTTTAAAGGCTTCCACCACTTCGTGGGTTTCATTCTCTCGTAACAATCCGGTATCAACAAACATAGGAGTACATTGATGGCCAATGGCTCGATGTAACAATGCGGCAACCACCGAAGAATCTACCCCGCC
>JAUYSE010000198.1 GCA_030696465.1 Legionellaceae bacterium | reverse complement strand
CAGGAGATTTCTCGCAGAATTCTCTGTGGTTCTTTTCTGTATTAAAACTGGCTCGAAATGACGTGCTATTTTATTATTTACTCAAGATATAGATGTGACCAAGGGACAGCTTAATGTCCGGGATGACAGTTGTCGGTGAGTAATTAAGTGAGAGCCCCTAAAGAACTCTTTAAATAAGAGGGCTTTAAGGGCAGGGAGACATTAAACAGCTGATGATGGTCGTGGTGATGCTGCTGCTCTTTCAGAAAATTCTGTTATCTTTTGTTCGAAGAACTCCATTAAGTCAGTATCTTCTTGATAGAATCCAGGCACGACCATTGTGATATTCCACAATAAAGCCGCGACATGATCATCCATATCATCCTCACTCATTCGATTATTCTGCTCATCAACTACATATACATCTTTTGAAGAGTCATCTATACGAAAACCTAATTCAAAACATCGCTCGAACATTCTACCAAAAAATAGTTTTTTTTGTTTTGTATTTTTTACGACCAAATGATCTATAATTTTTTCTTTAATCACGCTCTCAAGAACCTTGCCCAATTCCTCGCTGGGGTGATCCTTTGAATAAGGTAATTCTTTTTTTAAAACTGTTAAACGGGCAGTGAGCTCCTCTTTACTTCCTCTCACAATTAAATCACATAATGAATTTTGTGGAAACATAATTTATCCCCTATTAATATTACGTTAAGAACATATATCCTAGCAAAAATAAAATCGAATTCATATGGTATAGGTTCGGGCTCCAGGGCTCACGTCAGCCATTCATTCCCGCCCAACCCCAAAACGCTGCCAACAAGGCTTCTCGAATAAGGGGCTTTCGTAAACCTTCATCGCGCAAGGACGCGCGGTGAGAGCGTCAGGACGACTTTATGCGTGTTTACGAAAGCCCCTTATTCTAAAAGCCTTGGTACCACTAACATTATAAGGCGGGAATTCCGGGGCTCACGTATTCCTTTTTGACTCATGACCCACCTTAAGCACCCACAGATTAACTACAAACCCCTTTCACCGGTGCTTTTCTCACAAACTCGTGCGGCACAAAAACCAACTTTTCACCACTGAATAATTTCGCTAAGCTGGTGTGTAATACTTTATATTTGATTAATTGATCATGATTCTTTAGGGTGGTCACCGACTCAACCATTTTTAAATAAAGATACGACTGTTTAAAGTCTCCATTATTTTCGACAATCATACTACTCACGGTCCCCCCCACTTTATCATTCGCAACATTCGTATCAATGGACGTCAAGCCTTTTAAATTTGAACGAAACAAACTGGTATTCTGACACCAATTTTTATCATCCACCTTCGACACCCTAGAGCTGGTGTTCAAGAACCAACTAGGAGCCACTGCAATATTTCTCTCTTTTGCCTGCGATATCAAATTAGTGATTTTTGTTAGCCTATTTTGGGCCCCCGCCAAAGAATTCGGCTTTGCCCATTTATTGAGCTCCGTAAATTTTGGACTGACATACGCATTTGTATGCGTAGTATAGGCATTTTTTTTCGAAATTATCTTGTAAGTAAATGCCCGCTTCGGATCCTTATTATTCTTTCCAAATGCCACTTCTACTGTTAATACTTTTTTTGCATCCGAAAATTGATAAAAATCAGGTGCCGCCACGCTAAATATTTTTGATAAAAAAGGAATCATCTCATCAATGGTATTAAAATTTTGTAAAACACCATATAACAGAGTATTAACGTCTATTCCTTGATAGGGCTGATAAAACATTCTTTGTTTTTTTATCTCACTCGGACGAAAGGTATCTTCTTCTATTGCCGTTAATCCCGCTTGATTGACACCCATAGAAAGATCTACTTTCGCACTAAGCTCATATTTTTGATTGCTTTTTGCGGTCAGCGCATAAAATTGATTGTGGTGGTGATAAAGGTTGCCTTGCCAGTTATCTAATTTTTTTAAAGGCAGTATAAGTCCAAATTTTTGTGGCCCATAAAAATAATCCCGATTTTTTCCTATCAGGGTGCCATGATCGGTAATTATCCCAAACCCCGTGCACGCTGCCCCTATTTGTGCAAACAGCATCACACTTGTCAGAATTATTTTTTTCAATTTCGCCCCCTACATGGTCATATAATGCGGACCGCCACCACCCTCCGGTGCCGTCCATTTTATATTTTGCCGTGGATCTTTAATATCACAGGTTTTACAGTGTATACAGTTTTGTGCATGAATTAATAATTTAGGGATGGTATCTTGGTTCACAATTTCATAGACTGCTGCCGGACAATAACGCGTTTCTGGTGAGGCATATTTTCGATAATTCACCCCAATAGCTAACTTTGGATCATGTAACTTTAAATGACAAGGTTGATTCTCATCATGAAAAGTATTACTTAAATAGACCGACGATAAACGATCAAAGGTAATTTTGCCATCCGGCTTCGGATACTCAATTTGCGGCGCATTTTTTGCATCTATCAAGGTATCTTGATCGCCGCATTTATAACGGAAGGTCCAAGGCGTCTTCCCTCCAAAAATATACATCTCTAGTCCCGCATTGAGTAGCCCAAACCATAATCCATAATGAAAACCCGGTCGAATATTACGTACTTTATATAATGTTTTACTAATATACGATTCTTGAAAAGCTTGCATATAATTATCTAAACACAAGGGCGTAACCGTCGGTTCAGCGAGCACCCGCTCAATATAAGCATCTGCGGCTAAAATCCCTGACTCTATCGCGTTATGAATCCCTTTTATTTTTGCAGCATCCAATGTTCCGGCGGCATCCCCTAATAAAGAGCCCCCTGGAAAAACCAATTTTGGAATCGCTTGATAGCCGCCTTCATTCAAGGCACGTGCACCAAAACCTATACGTTCTCCACCTTCAAACAAGTGACGCATGCGTGGATGTGTCTTAAAGCGCTGCATTTCTTCAAACGGACTTAACCAGGGATTTTGATAATCGAGTGCGACTACAAACCCCACACTCAATACATTATTTTGCATATGATAAATAAAAGAGCCACCATAGGTTTTACGATCAAGGGGCCAACCGATAGTATGTATGACTAAGCCCGGCTTACTTTGCTCGGGCGCAATACGCCATAGCTCTTTAATCCCTAAACCATAACTTTGTGGACTTTCTCGTAAAGCAAATTTTTGTATCAATTGTTCGCTTAATTCTCCTCGGCAACCCTCTGCAAAAAAAGTGTGTTTTGCTAAAATGCGAATGCCTGGTTGATAATTATTCGTAGGATTCCCTTGCTTATCTCGTCCAACCGAACCGGTGGCGACGCCAATCACAGTACCTTCTTCATTGTATAATATTTCACTGGCTGAAAAACCAGGGAATATCTCACAACCTAGAGCTTCTGCCTTCTTGGCCAGAAACACCCCTAGCTGCCCGATACTAATAATATAATTACCTTGATTATGCATAGTGGGTGGCGTGGGGAGTTTAAAGGCTCTTTTTTGGGTTAGAAAATAAAAGCTATCTTGTTTTACGGGGGTGTCTAGTGGCGCTTCATGCCATTCATCAGGAAGCAACAGTTGCAAACTACGGGGCTCTAATACCGCACCCGACAGCAAATGTGCCCCTACTTCAGCGCCCTTTTCAAGAATACACACTTTAAGGCTTATTTGATGTTTTTGTGCTTGTTGTAATAGACGAATTGCCGCAGCCAATCCTGCTGGGCCGGCGCCTACAATTACAACATCGTACGATAAGGTTTCTTGATCCATGCACACACCTTTATAGTAAGTTGGGCCTTAGCCCAACATTTGGCTCAACAATAAGTATTTCGTAATCCCACAATATTTAGTATTTTTGTAGTAATTTCTTCAATAGAGTACTGGGTTGAATTTAAAAATTTTATCCCTTCTTTTCGATACAAATGCTCTATTTCAGAGACCTCTTGACGACAACGGTCTAAAGACGCATAAGGACTATTCGGTCTACGTACTGTCCGTATTTGCTGTAAGCGCTCTGGGGAAATCGTCAATCCAAACAGCTTTTTTTTATAAGGCGCCAGTGATGGAGGTAAATGTTGAACATCCAAATCTTCTTCCGTAAACGGATAGTTTGCGGCCAATATTCCAAAATGCAAGGCCATATATAAACAGCTTGGTGTTTTACCACAACGAGAGACACCTATAAGAATAATATCAGCACGCTCATAATCATGTAGATGTACGCCATCATCATGATTTAATGCAAACTCTACGGCTTCCATCCTATGTGCATAAAAACGTCCATCAGTGACCCCATGTGTTTTACCTACCGTATGCGACGATTGACAACCTAAAGCGCTTTCTAGCGTTTTTAAAAAAACATTAAAGAGATCAATCGTCACTGCATTTGCAGAACGCAACATTTCCGCCAACTCTGGTTTGACTAGTGTCATAAAAACCAGTGGTTTTTCTCCCGTTTCCGTGTATACACTATCTAATTGTATTTTTAATTTTTCTGCTTTTTCTAGAGTATCCACATAAGAAAAAATATGCCGCTCAAACTCCAGATGCGAAAATTGGCTTAACAGCGTATTCCCTAAGTTTTCAGCGGTAATGCCCGTCCCATCAGAAATCATATATACTGTTCTTTTTGTCAAGCTTCACACTCCCAAAGCTGCATAAAATCTAAAAAATTCATATCCATAAAATGGTCTAAAGACCAAAATGCCGTCATTATTTTTTGCGATTGTCCTTCTGGATATCGCGTTCTTATATTTTTATGACATTTTTCCATTAAAATAGGAATGCCTTCGGCACGGCGACGCTCATGACCGATTGGATATGCCACCGTCACCCAATCAGAACTCGTCCCATCGGTAAAATGCAAGCGAAGACTATTGGCAATCGCTCGTTTATCAGGATCTAAATAATCTTTTGAAAAATCAGC
>JAUYSE010000077.1 GCA_030696465.1 Legionellaceae bacterium | reverse complement strand
GGTCGCGGCTCGGATAGATCTCGCGTATTTTGAGCAATAAAACGTTCCCATATTGTTTGATCTTTAGATGATCGTGTCCTCGATAATTGACAGGGATACAGCTAATTCATAGAATGACGACTGAGTTACTGGGACGATAGCCGTAAGTGCGTAAGCGGAGGAATATCATGCAAGGTTCAAACCCTAATTTTTCAATTTCAAGCCCTAAGTCTTCGCTTCTGTATCCGAAAATACATGAACTTGTGACGCGTATCCAGAACAAGCAACCCTTGATTCTCAATGTAACCAATTATGTCACGATGGATTTTATTGCGAATGGTTTGCTGAGCTTAGGGGCTTCGCCCATTATGATTCAGTCTACTGAAGAGGTGAGTGACTTACTGAAGATTAGCGCTGCCGTGGTGATTAATATAGGCACTCTGACCGATGACTTTCTCCTCCTGTGTGAGCAAGTGTGTCGTGAGGCCAACCAATTAGGTATTCCTATTACGTTAGATCCAGTAGGTGCCGGAGCAAGTACTTATCGAACAAAAGCTTGTCTGAACTTATTAGAGCAGTTTGATTTTGCCATTATCCGCGGTAATTCAAGTGAGATTATGGCGCTGTCTGGCGCGCAAGCAAATACGAAAGGGGTGGATAGCACGATGGAAACACATGCTGCCATCGAAAGTGCGCAGCGCTTATCGTCTCAGCATAAGGCAGTCATTGTAATCAGTGGTAAAATAGACGCAGTGATTGATGCGGAACAGGTGCAGTTATTTGAGAGAGGTTCCTCGTTGATGCCACGGATCACGGGTTCGGGGTGTTTGCTATCGGCAGTCACCAGTGCTTTCGATGCCGTACATCCCCAGCGTTATGAAGCGGTATCAGCCGCTGTGCTGTTTTACAGTGTCTGTGGTGAGATTGCTGCCAGAAAAGCAAATGCCCCGGGTTCGTTTAAACCTTATTTTATAGATGCACTCTCATTTTTGCCTGAGCTTGCGGATTATACATAGGACAAACGTATCTCCGGAGCAGCTATATCTCTAAGATTTTTTAACGCTCTTTTCATAAGGTACTCTGATAAAAAATTCGTCATTTCGAGCCAGTTTGAGGTTATAAAAAAGCCACTGGGAATTCTGCGAGAAATCTCCTGCAGACAGATCGATTCCAGCGGCAAGGAAATTCCTCGCAGAATTTTCAGAGAATTTAACTTAATTCAAACTGGCTCGGGATGATATTTTTTTGGATAAATGGCCTCATAGAACGCAGGAAAAGTTCTTAGAGACATAGTTGATCCAGTGGCCTTGTCGCTGTTTCGCCTCCGGCTCGCAAAGACAGGAGAAGTGAGCACATCACTTCTCTGACGCTGCTTTTTGCACCAAAAATGTGAGTATTTCCATCAGGCGTTCGGGTGTTTTTGCATGCACAATGTCTGTTTTATACGTTTTTGCAACCACAAAGGCAGGGATGGTCATTACATTATATTTACTCATGGTTTCGGCGCCGTGGTGTAAAGCCATTTCCATACGAGTAGAGTGCATAAATGCACTATCAGCGACCTCTCGAGAAATGCCTAAACCTTGAAAAAAGCCAGCCATGGCTTTATCCGATAAGAGGTCTTTTTTCTGTACTTGAATAATATTAAATAATAATGGTGTTGCTTTTTTCTCAACATGAAGTTTTTCAGCTACGTAATAAGCTTTCGCATAGTAGATCCATTCTGCATGAAATATCACTGGGACTCTTGAAAATTGAATATGGGTGCCTTGTGCTTGAACCCAAGGTTCTAGCTGTTTTTCTAGTGCAAAACAGCCTGGGCAACCATAATTAAAGAATTCTTGTACCGATACAGTAGTTCCATGCTCTTTGCGGGCAATAGAGGCGGGTAAACGCTCATAATCGATATCCTCTACAAATTGTGCACAAAATCCGTTGATGGCAATCAACATTAATACTATCCAGTGCATCCACATGAATTATTCTCCAAAAGTTAAGAATGATGACAACGATCAGTCTTGAGGTAAGCTTTGTATATATAGTGCAACGGCGCGTATATCTTCAGGACTCATATGTCGAGTAATATCACGCATAACCCCATTAACATCATTTGATCGTCGTTTTAATTTAAAGGCCTCTAGCTGGTGAATAGTATATTCAGCATGCTGGCCGGATAAACGTGGAAAACCAGCACGCGCATTTCCGGAGCCGGTAGGGCTATGGCATGCAATACAAGCAGTAATTTTTTTCTTAGCATCGCCCATATGATATATTTGTTGCCCGCGCTGCTGTTCTTGTGGCGAAATTTTTGCCCAAGCAGGGTGCAGGAGTATAAAAAAATTGAGAAATATTATATAAATGATGTTCATTAAAATCGAATGTCCTATTCTTGAGATTTTCTATGGTATACTGTACGCAAACAGATGACAACTCCTCTCTCAGGTGTATCCATGAATTTTTTTCACCAAGCAGCCTTCTTAAAAAGTGCCCCTTCTTCGCGGTTTTTACCCCCTGACGAAGGCATAGAAGTTGCTTTTGTCGGGCGTTCTAACGCAGGTAAATCTACAACACTGAATCGTCTGACCGGCAGAACGATTGCCCGTACCAGTAAAACCCCTGGTTGTACTCAGATGATCAATGTTTTTACGCTAGACGAGACGCGACGGCTTATCGATCTACCGGGATATGGTTTTGCACAGGTATCCATTAAGACCAAGCAAACTTGGCAAAAAAGTATGCAAGACTATCTGCAAGAACGCCAATCTTTACGTGGTATTGTCTTGATTATGGATTGTCGACATCCTCTAAAGCCGCTGGATATCCAAATGTTGGAATGGGCCAGCAGTGGACAAAATTTGCGAATTCATGTCGTGCTAAGTAAAAGTGATAAAATCAGCCGCTTACAGTTAAAAAGCACCCTGCTGCAAACGACAAGTTTTTGTCAAAGTTTATCCGATAGTATTAGTGTGCAAACGTTTTCTGGTCTTAAAAAAGAGGGAATAGAAACGTTGGTTGAAACCTTGTTATCTTGGTATGAGGTTGTTCCCACTATTCCATAGCTGAATTTTTTTGAATTGTGTGCCATAATGCCCGGATTATAAGACGGAGTAAGTGATAACTATGTGTGGAATCGTTGGCGCAGTTTCAAAAAAAGAAGTGGTTGCTACCTTATTGACTGGCTTGCAACGTTTAGAATATAGAGGGTACGATTCTGCAGGGATTGCCGTTATAGAAGAGGGTAATCGCATAAAACGTATTCGCATGGAAGGCAAAGTTCAAGCTTTAGTGACGGCAGTAACGGAGGCCAGTCTTTCAGGGGGCACCGGCATTGCACATACCCGTTGGGCCACACACGGAAAGCCAAATGAAGCAAATGCCCATCCCCATATTTCACACGAAAAAGTAGCCATTGTACATAATGGAATCATTGAGAATTATCAAGCGTTAAAAGAGCAATTACAGAGAGATGGATATACCTTTTTCTCAGAAACAGATACGGAAATAGCTGCCCATTTAATTCATTACCATTATGAAAAAGAACCTAATTTTCTGCTTGCAGTGCAAGCAGCAGCTGCACAGATGCATGGTGCTTTTGCGTTGGCGGTGTTACACGCGGATCATCCACATACTCTCGTTGCGGTACGGCGCGGAAGTCCATTAATTGTTGGATTTGGACAAGACGCACATTTTGTCGCGTCCGATCCCATGGCGCTACAATCTTATGCTCAGGCAGTACTGTATTTAGAAGAAGGAGACAGCGTCTGTTTAACAGAAGATACTGCAAAAATATTTGATAATGCAGGCTGTCCCGTGGAACGCCCCAAGCATGTATTATCCTCTGAAGATCGCATTGTTGTCGATAAAGGTACTTTTCGACATTTTATGCTGAAAGAAATGTATGAACAGCCGCAAGTGTTAGCAAATACTTTAGAAGGTCGTTTAACGAGCTGGTCAACACTGCGTTCAAGCTTTGGCGATGTATCTACCGCGCTCTTTGAAAAAGTTGCAGGAATACATATTATCGCGTGTGGAACCAGTTATCATGCCGGCTTGATTGCACGGTATTGGCTAGAAACCTTAACCGGTCTACCGACTCAGGTCGAAATTGCGAGCGAATATCGTTATCGAGAAGTGGTGGTACCGCCGAATACTTTGTTTGTTGCCGTTTCGCAATCAGGAGAAACCGCTGACACCTTAGCGGCCCTATCTAAAGCGAAGGAGCTGGGATATTTAGGTTATTTTGCTATTTGTAATGTACCCACCAGTAGTTTAGTGCGATTATCGGATGGGGTATTCTTAACTCGTGCCGGGGCAGAAATTGGTGTAGCCTCTACAAAAGCATTTATTACGCAGTTAGCCGCATTCTTAATGTTAGCAACGGCGTTGTGTCCGAATGAGGACCAAGCAAATGAAGTATTAGCCGCATTACGGATGCTTCCCGAAGCAACAAAGAGTATCTTAGCCTTAGCGCCTACCTTAGAGGCTTTGGCGGCGCGTTTAATGCATGCACCGCATATTTTATTTTTAGGTCGAGGCTCTTATTATCCAGTTGCCTTAGAGGGCGCATTAAAATTAAAAGAAATCTCTTATATTCATGCAGAAGCATATCCTGCGGGCGAATTGAAGCATGGCCCTTTAGCATTGGTGGATAAACAAATGCCGGTGATAGCATTAGCGCCCGTCGATCATTTATTTGATAAAATGCAGTCGAATGTACAAGAGGTTTGTGCGCG
>JAUYSE010000003.1 GCA_030696465.1 Legionellaceae bacterium | reverse complement strand
GCACATGGAAGGTTTTCCATTCGTTTCCAGTGTTATCTAAATATAGCCGGCCATCGGTTAATACGCCGTCTAGATCACAAATCAGACAACGAATGGCTTGTGCACGTTTAGTAGCATCCATATTAAATGACTCCTGCACGTAACAAATCGTGAATATGTATAATGGCTTGTGGTTTTTCAAGCGGGTCGACGACCACCAGGGAGGTAATTTTGTGTTGTTGCATTAAGGCAAGTGCCTCACTGGCCAATAAGCCAGCAGAAACGGTTTTACATTGGGTGCTCATAACGTCTTGCATGCGCACAGAAGGCAGATGTTCATATTTAGTGAGGGTTCGGCGGATATCACCATCGGTAAAGACTCCAGAGAGCTTCCCCTGGGCATTGACAACGCAGGTCATCCCTAATTTTTTTTCAGTGACTTCAATCAGGGCTTGATGGATAGTGCATTCTTCTGGAACAACAGGCAATTTATCTCCGTCATGCCATAAGGCATCGATACGTAGGAGTAAGCGACGTCCTAAATTTCCACTGGGATGTGATAAAGCAAAATCTTCCATACGAAAGCCTTTCGCCTGTAATAAACTCACGGCTAAAGCATCGCCCATCACTAAAGTAACGGTAGTGCTGGTGGTAGGGGCTAGTCCTAAAGGACAAGCCTCTTGCTCGATAGAAATATCGAGAACGGCATCCGATACTTGTGCGAGTGAGGATTGAAGATGTCCTGTCATGGCAATAATAGGAATACGCTGACGTTTTATAATGGGCAAAAGAAGGAGTAGTTCATTCGTATTTCCGGAGTAAGAAATAGCCAGAACGCAGTCTTCGGGGGTGAGCATGCCTAAATCTCCATGAGCAGCTTCTCCGGGATGCATAAAAAAAGCAGGCGTTCCGGTACTGGCAAAAGTAGCGGCAATTTTTTTGCCAATATGCCCAGACTTCCCCATGCCGGTTACCACTACACGACCTTTGCATTCCATCAATAATTGACAGGCACGTTCATACTGTTGATTAATACGCTCGCTAAGCTTATTGATAGCGTAGGCTTCGTTTTCAATGACTGCTAGTGCTGCATGGCAGAAATTCATAATACACTCATAGGGTGAAAAATCTTGAATATTGTATCATAATACCTGATTTTTAACAGGTGTGGCGAATATGTCTTATTCTGAAGCAGATTTTACCAAGCGGCGTACTTTTGCCATAATCTCTCATCCCGATGCAGGGAAAACAACCGTTACTGAAAAATTATTGCTATTTGGGGGTGCCATTCAGTTAGCAGGCACAGTCAAAGGTCGAAAAGCAGCGCGTCATGCGACTTCAGATTGGATGGCGATGGAGAAAGAACGGGGTATTTCTGTGACAACCTCCGTGATGCAGTTTATGTATCAAGGACGGGTGGTGAATTTATTGGATACACCGGGCCATGAAGATTTTTCTGAAGATACTTATCGCACCTTGACTGCCGTCGATTCGGCATTAATGGTAATAGACTGTGCGAAAGGGGTAGAAGAACGTACGATTAAATTAATGGAAGTTTGTCGTTTACGAGATACTCCTATTATGACGTTTGTTAATAAGTTGGATCGAGAAGGCCGTGAGCCGATTAGCTTATTGGATGAAGTGGAATCCGTGTTAGGAATGCCTTGTGCACCCATGACCTGGCCGATTGGTATGGGTAAGCGTTTTAAAGGTATTTATCATATTCAGGAAGATACGATCTATTTATTTGATGCTGGTAAAAACTATGAGCGTCAGAAAGGGCAAGTGATAGTGGGATTAGATAATCCAGAATTAGAGTCTGTATTAGGACCTATGGCAGAAGAGCTACGAGAAGAGATTGGTTTATTACAAGGTGCGTCACATCCTTGGGATCAAGAGGCTTATTTAGCTGGAAAATTGACCCCTGTCTATTTTGGTTCAGCGATTAATAATTTCGGTATGCAGGCTGTATTAGATGATTTTGTCAAATATGCGCCTGCTCCACGCGCCAGATCCAGCGAGACGCGCGTCGTGCAACCACAAGAACCCGCTTTTTCAGGATTTGTCTTTAAAATTCAGGCAAATATGGATCCTAAGCATCGTGATCGTATTGCGTTTCTACGTATTTGCTCCGGTACTTTTAAAAAGGGGATGAAATTACAGCATTTACGCCCGCAGAAAATACTGACGCTTGCCAATGCATTAACATTTATGGCCGGAGATAGAACGCATGCAGAGAGTGCAACTGCAGGTGATATTATTGGCATACATAATCATGGCACTATACGGATTGGAGACACCTTCACAGAAGGAGAACCCTTAAAATTTGTGGGAGTTCCGCATTTTGCTCCAGAATTATTTCGTATGGTACGTTTGCGTGATCCTCTAAAAAGTAAAGCCTTATTAAAGGGATTATCCGAACTCTCTGAGGAAGGGGCTACGCAAGTATTTCGACCATTGAATAGTAATTATATTATTTTGGGTGCGGTTGGGGTCTTGCAATTTGATGTCGTCGCGCATCGCTTGCAGCATGAGTACAACGTAGATTGTGCCTATGATAATACGCAAACGGTGGCAGCACGTTGGGTGCATGCAAGTGATGAGAAGGCCTTGAAGCATTTTAAAGAAAAAGCGTTTGATTACCTCGCTTTAGATGCAAGCGAGGCTTTAATGTATTTGGCACCCAGTCGGGTCAATTTAACGATGGCGCAAGAGCGTTTTCCGGAGATTATATTTTCGGCAACGCGAGATCACTGATAAATCTCTCAACAGAATCCAAGTCAACTAGAACTGCGGCGTCCGCAGTTCGAGACTTGTATTCTAGTTGATTGTTTTTGAAATGCTTTTCACTGACAACAAAGCGATGTGGAATGCCAATGAGATCGTGATCGGCAAATAAGACGCCAGGTCGCTCATCTCGATCTTCTAAAAGAACGTCAATACCCGCAGAGAGACAATATTGGTATAGACGCTCGCATAGCGCAAGAATTTCAGTTTTTTCTGTTTTGTAAATGGGGATAAGGCTTAAGGTGAAAGGTGCTAGACTTTGTGGCCAACAGATGCCACGTTCATCATGATGTTGCTCTATAGCGGCAGCAACGACACGACTAACGCCTAATCCATAACAACCCATGTGTGGGGTTTGTAAGACACCGGTTTCGTCTAGTACTTGAAGATTCATACTTTGAGAGTATTTATTCCCCAATTGAAAGACATGTCCAACCTCTATGCCGCGGCAGGCTTGTAGTATACCTTTGCCATCAGGGGAAGGGTCTCCTGTTTCTACGGTGCGTAAATCGCAGATCTCTGTGTAGGCGTTATCATTCGCAAAAGTTGCAAAGCGATAATGGGCGTCTGGTATATTTGCACCACAGACAAAATGAGGCATTGCCATCACATGGTGATCGACTAAAATAGGAATAGAAAGATGGAGTGGACCAATAGAACCAATGGGGATGCCGAGCGTGGATTCTAAGGTCGCTTCATCTATTAGTCGTAACGGCTGCGCAACCAAAGGATGTTTGGCGGCCTTAATGGGGTTTAAGCTGTGATCACCGCGTAATACTAGTGCGACCATGCTGGCCTCTTCGCTACCGGCAACGATGAGGGTTTTCACGGTTTCTGCGGGTGAGACTTTTAGAAAAGCACTGACCGCGTCAATGGTTTTACAGGCGGGAGTAAGCACTTTTTCAGCAGTATGATGGCTTGGGCTGATGGGATTTGGGCGCAATGAACACGCTTGTTCTACATTAGCCGCATAGTTGCTGGTATCACTATAAAAAATAAGATCTTCGCCGCTTTCTGCTAGTACCTGAAACTCATGAGAACGAGCGCCGCCGATGGCGCCAGTATCTGCCTCCACTGCACGATAGCGTAAGCCTAATCTATCGAAAATGCGACAATAGGTCTCATACATTTTTTGATAAGTTTGCTCGAGACAGTCTGGACTGAGATGGAAAGAATACGCGTCTTTCATAATGAATTCGCGAGCACGCATAACGCCAAAGCGAGGACGAATTTCATCACGAAATTTGGTTTGTATTTGATAGATATTCAGTGGAAGCTGTCGGTAGGAACGTAGTTCACTACGCATCAGATCGGTGACGACTTCTTCATGAGTAGGGCCATAACAATATTCTCGACCACTATTATCTTGCATGGTGAGCAGCTGATTTCCGAAAGTTTCCCAGCGACCAGTTTCTTTCCAGAGTTCGGCAGGTTGTATTGCGGGCATCAGGATTTCTAGTGCTTGACTAGAATTCATTTCGTCGCGGACGACGGCTTCGACTTTGCGTAAAATTTTGAGCCCGAGAGGTAACCAAGTGTATAGTCCGGAGCCGAGTTTGCGAATCATGCCTGCACGTAACATGAGTTGATGAGAGATAATTTCTGCATCATGAGGGGATTCTTTGAGGGTATTAAACATCCATTGTGATGCGCGCATAAAAAATTCCAAATAAAGTTGAGGTATGTGGTTATAATCTACAAATTATAACCGCGCCTCTTATAAAACTAAAGGAATTCCCGTCTTATTACGCAGGGCTGCATCATCCATCAAAGGAGCGTCTCCTTACATAAAAGGGATTCCCGCCTTTCCAATCTAGAAAAAGCGGGAATTCCTTTTTAATGTATTGGAATCCGAGTCATGACCGTTAGGAAGCGGAGGAGTTCCCTGATACTGTGTAAAACATAGTATCAGGGAATAACTGATAAAATTACACCATTAATTGTTGTGTAATCTTTGCAATAGAGTGAGCCTCATGGGTAAGTGCCTGAAATTCTCTATGGTAATCTTGAAATACTACACGCCCAGTTTTTACATCATACAAGGCACCAATAAAGCTGATAGTCCCTGAGTCTGCTAAGGATTTCAGAATAGTACTGCGCTCATAAATTTGCAGTAAGGTATTGGCAATATTAAGCTGAGTGACATGGGTGACAAAGGTAGTATTTTTCCCGTTTCGCTCTGGTTCGGGCGTTTCTTTCTCAGCTTGCATCGCTGGTTCTATTTTTTGAATCAGCTGATGGATATGCGCGCCATTTTCAACATGATCACAAGCGGCTTGTATCGCCCCACAAGCGGTATGGCCAAGAATAACCACGAGTTTAGCACCAATAATATCGCAAGCGTATTCAATGCTGGCAAGAATATCATCATTGACGACGTTGCCCGCAATCCGTACACAGAAGAGATCACCGAAACTCATATCAAAAACCGTTTCTACAGGGACTCTAGAGTCAATGCATCCGAGAACCACTGCAATCGGGTGTTGCCCACTTGCGGTCAATTGCATATCCACTTTAGGCATACGGTGAATGGGATTATCTTTGCGGAAACGTAAATTGCCTTCTTGGAGAATATTGAGCACATCTTGAGGTGAGAGTGCGGATTGTACATCATAGGTAGTGACATTAATAAAATCAATGTAGTTATGGATCGCATAACGTTCTTTGAACCCGATTAAATTTAAAGAAATTTCTTTAAGAGGGGCTTTTTCATCTCTAAATTCTTTAATAAGCTCGATGATTTCTTTATCAATATACGTCGTATAGCGCGCATCAATAATGAGTTGAGAATGCGTTGGAATGCCTTCTAACTCAGCCACCAAAGATGCTTTATTGAGGAAAGAAATTTGCTGAGGCAAAATGAGTCGGTTCGCAATACCATTAGGGTATTGCTCTTGAACGATATCTAATCGTGCTTGGCTATTCGATTTTAAAATAAAGAACAAGCTGGTGAATAGTCCGAGAAGAATACCTTCGAGCAGATTAAAGGCGACGATTCCGATTAAAGTCACCATAAAGGGAACGTAGCGATCAACCCCTTGTTTGTAAATAGATTTATAGATGCTCGGTTTATTTAATTTGTATCCGGTGTAAATAAGAATACTGGCTAAAGAAGAGAGTGGAATTAAATTTAACCATTTAGGAATGAGGATAACTGCAGCAAAGAGTAGGACGCCATGTAAGATAGCGGCAAATTTTGTGTGTGATCCGGCTTGAATATTGACAGAAGTACGGACAATCACGGAGGTAATTGGAATTCCACCTAAAAGACCTGCTAAGAAATTACCGGTACCTTGCGCAATAAGTTCTCTGTCTTCTGAGGTAGAGCGTCTTTGCGTATCGAGTTTTTCACCTGCCTTGACGTTGAGCAAGGTTTCAAGTGAGGCAACAATCGCGAGCATTGCCGCATAGAGATAGACTTTTGGCTCAGAGAACATCTCCCAATTAGGGTGCTGCATTTGTCCAAAAAATTCCATCATGCCGCGTTCATGCGGGATATGTACTAAATGAGAAGATTTTTGTGCCAGAGTCGAGCCTAGGGTGGTAAAAGCTTCATTGAGGATTATCCCTAAGAACACCACAATAATGGGGGCAGGGATGTGTTTGAGCCGTTTATTTTGGTCAAAAAATACCAATAAGCTAAAAGAGCACAGAGAAATAATAATGGCTCCACCATTGAGATGTTGCGCGATATTATAGACCGGCCCTAAGGTTAAGCCTTCGGTGGTTTCCAATAAGTGCATTTTTAATTCGGCCATACTGGCGGATAAAGTGAATGCGAGCGGCAGTTGTTTGACGATAAGGAGAATACCAATGGCACACAATAACCCCTGTACCACGTTAGAAGGGACATAATCCCCGATAAATCCGGCGCGGAAAATACCAATGAGCATTTGAAATACACCGGCAATCATAAGCGCAAGTAAGAAGTTTTGGAACCCCCCGAGTTGCGCGCTGATGGTGATCACGACCGCCACCATGCCTGCGGCAGGACCACTGACGCTCACTTGAGAGTTACTGAGGGCGCCTACAATAATACCGCCGATAACGCCGCTGAGGATACCAGAAAAGAGTGGAGCATTAGAGGCCAGTGCGATTCCCAAACAGAGAGGGATGGCAACCAAAAAAACAACAATTGCGGCGACAAAATCGAACTTTAAGTGCCGTTCACGATAGATATTCCATCGACGAAAATTCAATATCATAATGCACCTCGTTTATTTTTTTTACACAGCACTATATTACAAATCAAGGGATTTAAGCAAGAGGTTTACTCCACAAAATCCTCTTCGATCACGAGATCTTCAGTACTTGTTTTATCTACCGAACTCTCCCACGCTTGCTCTAAATCTCTAAAATTCCATAGGTCTTGGTCCATGAGCTGACTAGGTTTAATGCTTTGTAAAGCATGTAACAGATTGCTAGGTACTTTGGGGTTTTCTGCTGCCAATGTATCAATGAGCTTTGCGACTTTTTTCCGCATGAGATTTTCTTGTGACCCGCAGAGATTACAAGGAATAATGGGATAGGCTTGGGCTTCTGCATATTGTCGAATATCTTGTTCTTGTACATAACAGAGTGGGCGAATCACAATATGTTTTTTATTATCACTCAACAGTTTTGGTGGCATTGATCGAATATCGCCATTATAAAACATAGACATTAATAAGGTGCGGATGAGATCATCGCGATGATGACCTAAAGCCACTTTATGGAAGCCATTATTTTCAGCATAATTATAAATAATGCCGCGACGCAGACGTGAGCATAAAGAGCAATAGGTTTTGCCTTCAGGAATTTTATCCATGACAATTTTATAAGTGTCTTGGCGTAGAATTTCATAAGGAATACGTCGTTCTTCTAACCATGCACGTAGTTGACTGTCGTCCCAACCAGGTTGCCCTTGGTCTAGCGTGAAGGCAAACAAAGTGAATGCGTGCTGAGAGCGAATACGCAGTTTTTCAAGTAAAGTTAAGAGCGTGAAAGAGTCTTTTCCACCAGAAAGGCAGATCATGACTTTATCCCCTCGCTTAATCATACGATAATCGGCAATGGCTTTTCCGGTATAGTGTAATAATTTTTTTTCTAAGCGAGAAAAAGCGACATCAGTGGACATAAAAAATACCTATGCTGCGGAGGGTGGAGGAAAACGGTCAACGCGCAGCGTGTTAAGCCAAGCATTGATTTCTTGTAAGTCAGTGACGTTTAAGGTGCCGGCTAAATATTTGAGTCGTAGTTCTGCATCGATAAGTCCGTATTGGTCGGAGGCCAGCTGCACTCTTGATTCAAATAAACGTTGCGTGGCATTCACGACGTCTACCATCGTTCGAGTACCAACTTCAAATTGTGCTGTGGTGCTGTCGAGTGAATTTACACGTGAAATCACGGTTTGTCGGTCGGCTTCGACTTTACTGATGCCATCCATAACCGTATTGAAGGTAATACGTGTATCGGAAAGAATGTTACGGTAGCTTTGTTCGTATTGTTCGCTACTGGTTTGATATTGGAATTTTGCTTGCCGAGTTTGCGACGCAACCAATCCCCCTTGATATATTGGAAAATTGAGCAAGAGAGAGGCATTGGATATTCTTTGATACGCGGGAATAAAAAAGGAGCTGGTACCTTCTCCAGAAGCAGAAGAATTGGTGGTATTTCCTTGTAGAGAAAGCGTCGGCCAATTTCCGGCGGTTTGCGCTTTAATATTTTCACGTGCGGCTTCCATGCTATATTTAGCATAGGCTAAGGCGTAATTTTGTCGAATACCAGTGGCGATCCATTCTTCTACACGATTAGGTTCGGGGGGAATTAAGGGGAGTTTATCGTTACGCAAAGGTGAAATATACTCATACACATGATTGGTGAGTTTACGTAAATTTTCGTTTCGATTAATTTCACGGTTACGGGCAGAGATAAGATCTGCCACGGATTGATCATATCCTGCTTTCGCTTCATAGACGGAAGTAATGGGTTCTATCCCAACTTTAAAACGTTCACTGGCTTGCTCATATTGTCGTTGATTGGCCGCTTTTTTTGCTTCAGCAAACCGTAAAGTATCTTGTGCGAGCAGTATATCGAGATAGGCTTGAGACGTCCGCAGTAACAGATCTTGAGCGGCTGAATTGAAGGTAGCTTGTGCCGCTTTCACGGAGGCCTTTGCTTTTTGTACTTGCATCCAAGATTGATAGTTGAATAAAGTTTGTGTGGCGTTTATTTGCCATTGTTGCGCATCATAATCGGCATCAATAATGAGGGTTCCTGCCTCAACATGTTGTTTGAAGCGACCGGCTTGTGCAGAGACTAATACTTGAGGTAGTAAGGCGGCAGTGGCTTGCGGTAGTGCCTCACGGTTGGCCATGTAGGTGCTGTAGGCTTGTTTAAAAGTAGGGTCATTGGCGAGCGCATCGCGATAAACATCCATTAAATCAGTGGCGCAGGCGATATGGCATCCAATAAAAAAGATGCCTCCTGATATGATGCGTTTAAAATACAAAGTGGTTCTTTTCATCGGCATGAATTAGATAAGGTAAGCAAGTTTCAAATAGGTATTCATGAGACCATTGCTCATAGTGATCAAGACGATGTAGTTGAGCTTGTAACACGGGAGCATTTCCAAAAATAGCAACAAGACAGCCGCCTGGTGTGACTTGCAGTTTTTGAGTCTCGCTGATTGTTTTGAGGGCCCCAGTATAGACGATAACATCGTAAGGTGCGTGCTCAATATCGCCTTTGTGTCCATCACCCGTGATACAACTCACATTGTCACAGTGATATTCTTGCAAAATTTGTTGCGCTTTTTGGGTGAAATCCGGATAAATATCAATAGACACCACTTTTTTACAAAGTTTACTGAGGAGTGCCGTCAAAAAACCGCTGCCAGTTCCAATTTCAAGGACAGTTTCGTGTCCACGAAGTTGTAGGCGTTCTAAAATAGTCGCCTCTTCTAAGGGGGTCATCATGCGTTCATTATGAGGCAAGGGGATTTGTAAATCAGAATAGGCCATGTCTCGGTATTGTTCAGGGACAAACGCATGTCGTGGCAAAGTTTCATATAAAGACAATACTTGTGTATCCAATATTCTATTGGTACGGAGTTGTTGTTTAATCATGTTATCAGTGGCGAGAGCGAATTCCATAGGCATCTTGATAAATAGGTAAAGCCGTAAGGGTAAAAGGTTGGAAGAAAATTAGCAAGATATTTTCGCGATTACATGAATGCCCGCCTAATTATATCAGTGATAACAAGGTATACCGATAAAATCCTTTTCACAAACACGCATAAAATCATCCTGATGCTCTCACAGCGCGTCCCTGCGCTGTGAAGGTTTGCGAAAAGGACTTTATCGGATACCTTGTTTGGCAGCGTTTTGGGGTTGGGCGGGAATGGCTGTCGCGATTAATGGATTCTAGATTTTCAAATAATTCGTTGGTATAGTGACTTACTTCAAGGATGTTTTGGGATGGGATATGAGTCGTTTTTCACGATGGATGTATAGTGGTTTAGGAGTATTATGCACCTGCGCAAGCTTGGTTTCTAATGCACGCGATACGGAGCCGAGTAATGCGAATTGGGAGTCCGTTAAAACGCCGAAACCTATTTGCAAGGTGTCGGATAGATCCCAGCGAACACCGATTCATCAAATAGAGAGCTCCCATTGGATAGGGGGCGTGGATTTAGGGGTAGGTGTTGCATCCACGAGCTTTTCTATCAATGTGCCCAATGGTGCGCCATATCCGGCACCGTATAATCAAGATTTATTGTCAGTCAGTGATAAAACCCCCACATTTGCGGGACTTTCATTTGGAAGACGCTGGGCAGATAACGATAGTGTGCTCTCCGCGTATATATTGGGGTTACGATATCAGCACTGGTTCAATACCGGGGTCGATGGAACTATCCAACAATACTCATTATCGAATTTTGAGAACTATCAATATGATTGGGGGATGACCGCAAATGTATTGTCGCTGTATGGTAAAATAAATCTCAGGTGGCTTGAACATTTTGCACCTTATTTGGAAGGAAGTGTCGGTGCTGGGTTCTTGCAAACACGCTCTTACTCAGAAACCGCATTAGCTGGGGTAACACCTCGAATTAGTCCAGCTTATGCAGATAAAAGTAATACGTCGGTAGCTTATTCTTTGGGTATAGGCGGCGATTTTCGTTTAGGTCCTGATTGGATATTGAGCGTAGGGTATTCTTATTCCGATTTAGGCTCGGTGACCTCTGGTCATGGAAGGGGAAGTAATTGGTATTCAGAAAGCCTAAGTTTAAATAATTATCGTGTGAATGCTGGGGTAGTCAGCCTTGCTTATGTATTCCCATAGTCATTATGTCATAAAAAGATGAAGGGTAAATCATGCTAACACCATTGAACACAAAACGTCTCACAGAGTTATCAAAAGAATTACCTGAATGGACTATCATGGATCAACAATATTTATACCGCTCCTTTCGGTTTAAGAATTTTTATGAAACCATGGCGTTTGTAAATGCCATCGCTTATGTGGCGCATCAAAATAATCATCACCCTGATCTAGAGTTGGGATATCAATATTGTCATGTGCGACTCACTTCGCATGACGTGCAAGGCATTACAGAAATGGATATTGCTTGCGCGAAGTGTTTTGATGCACTAGTTGCGGCGAAATAACACGCACGGAATCCCCGCCGCGACCGTGAGGACATGGCTTTACTTGTGTGTAAAGCCATGACCGTGAGGAAGCGGAGCAGTTAGGGCTGATCCGCAGAAAATTTACTGACGTAAGATACCTCAAGGCCGATCGTCAAGATCTTGACGCACTTTAGGTAAGAAGTCTTTTCTGTTTAGCCCCATGACTACCGCCAACGCACCAGCTACATAAATAGAAGAGTAGGTGCCTACCACAATACCAATAATCAACGCGAGAGAGAAACCACGAATCGTTTCACCGCCGTAAACAAACAACGCGACCACGACAAAGAGTGTCAATAGAGATGTCATGATAGTACGGGATAGCGTTTGGTTGATGGAGATATTCATGATATCTAAAGGAGCAATTCGGCGGATTTTAACAAAGTTTTCACGCACTCGGTCAAATACGACAATGGTGTCATTGAGAGAGTAACCAATCACCGCCAATAATCCAGCCAATGCTTTGAGGTCGAACTCTAATCCCCAAAAAGCAAATACGCCTAAGATGAGGACCGGATCGTGAATCAGTGCCACGGCAGAGCTCACGGCTAAGCGATATTCAAATCGCATGGCAATATAGAGCATCGTAGCAAGCAGAGCGACCACAATGGCTAAAGCACCTTTAGAGGCTAACTCTTGACCCACTTGTGGGCCCACAATATCTACTTGCTCTTTGGTAGCCGTTGGAATTTGTGCCATCACGGTGTCAACCAGACGCGCAGGCTCTAATTCAGGGTGTACGGCAATACTGATGAGAACTTCAGTAGAGTTGCCATAACTAACCACTTGCGCCTCATGAAACCCTGCGCGATATAAATTGTCACGGATTTGATGCACATTAGCCGTATTTGGAAACTTCACTTGAATTTGCGTGCCGCCAGTAAAATCTAGGCCCCAACGTAAACCATAGGTGATCAGCGCTAGCAGAGAAACAATAAATAAAATGCTTGAAAAAACCGCCGTCCAGCGTCTGGCACCCATAAAGTCGATGGTGGAGTTGGGATTAAAAAATTCCATGATGTACTCCTAGATACCTATAGAAAGATGAGAGATAGGCTTTTTGCCGTACCACGCTTGTACCAGCGCACGGGTGTACGTAATACTGGTAAGCATAGAGGTCAATAAACCTAAGCACAAAGTAATCGCGAAGCCTCGAATCGGGCCGCTGCCAATAGAGAATAAAATAATACCGACGATGAGGGTCGTGAGGTTGGCATCTAAAATAGTTGCAAACGCACGTTCATAGCCCGCATAGATAGCCGCTTGAGGGTTCATGCCATGGCGTAATTCTTCACGGATACGCTCATAAATAAGGACGTTCGCATCTACGGCCATCCCCACAGTTAATACAATACCTGCAATACCGGGTAAGGTGAGGGTCGCGCCTAAAATAGACAACAATGCGGCCAGAAAAATGAGGTTGAGTAGCAGGCCAATATTTGCAATGAGACCAAAAAACTCATAATAGACGAGCATGAGTAGAATAATTAAACCCATCCCGACTTCAAGCGAGACCACGCCACGGCGAATGTTTTCTTTTCCTAGAGAGGGGCCGACCGTGCGCTCTTCTATAGGATAAATCGCAGCAGGTAGGGCACCAGCTCTGAGTAATAGCGATAAATCACCAGCTTCTTTGAGGTCACTGAGACCGGTTATTTGAAAACTATTGCCCAAGGCACCTTGAATAACAGGCGCGCTGATAACGCGTTCGCTGCGCTGTGTGACACGTTTGCCATGCGAATCTTGCGTGGTCTTCGTTTCAACATATACAATGGCCATACGCTTACCGATGTTATCTCGGGTCACTTGCGAGAAGAGACGTTCGCCGCCACCCCCTAATTGAATGAGTACGGCAGGGGAAGCAGTTTGTTGATCATAACTAGAAACCGCACTGGTAATGGAATCGCCACTTAAGACCACTGGACGTTGTAATAAGATTGGTCGGTTATCCATCATGTACAGTTTGCTTTGTAAGGGAATAGCCCCTGTTTTTTGTACGAGCACCGGATCATGCGTTTGATCGACCATATGGAACGCCAGGGTAGCAGTGCCCCCTAAAATTTGTTTAGCACGTGCTGCATCTTGGATGCCAGGTAGATCAACCGCAACCCGAGTAGCGCCTTGTTGTTGTACAATGGCCTCGCCTACGCCGAGTTCATTGACGCGCTTACGTAAAATCCCCATGGTTTGGTCTATGGTATTTTGTTTGATAGAGTGGATTTCTTGATCGCTTAAGGTGAGTGTCAGCGTGTTCTTATCTACATGGAGCATGGAGCTTTGGAAGTCTTCTTCTAAAAGACTCAAGGCCTCTTGTGTCAGCGCGGGCTCACGAAAAATAACCTGAATGGCTTGTGGCGCATGAAAAGAGATAGTTTGATAACGTAGATGGTGGGTACGTAGGGTCTGGCTGATGTTTTTCATCAGGCCTTCAAAGCGACGACGCAGTACGGAATCCATATCGATTTCTAGTAAAAAATGCACGCCGCCCCGTAAATCTAGGCCTTGCTTCATGGGCTCTGCACCTAAATGACGTAGCCAAGCAGGGGTAGCGGGTGCGAGATTTAAGGCCACGGTAAAGTCGTTGCCCAATGCATCTTTGATGAGATCACGCGCTTCTAACTGGCGGTCTGTGGCATCAAAGCGAATGCTGATCACCTCGTTTTCTTCGCGCATGTTTTGATAGGGTACATTGGCTTCATGCAAAAGTGTCTGAATTTGTGCCTGTACGGAAGAGAGATCCGCTGGTTGCTGCGAGGATATTTGAACGATGGGGTATTCACTAAATATATTAGGAATGGCATAAATGAAGCCGACGACAACAGTGCCGATTAACAGAAGATTTTTCCATACAGAACGGGATTGAGACATGCTATATACCCTAGAGTTTTAAAGTGATTTTAATGTACCTTTAGGGAGTATCATGGTGATAGCTTGACGCTGTACCGTGATTTCCGTATTGTCAGCGATATTTAATTTTAAAAAAGAGTCACTGAGTTCATTTACTTTCCCTAAAATGCCCCCATTAATAACGACTTCATCGCCTTTTTGTAATGCTGAGATGAGGTCTTTTTGTGCTTTAGCACGTTTTTGCTGCGGACGAATCAGCATAAAATAAAATAATACAAAAATAGCACCCATCATAAAGAAAGAATAAAGGTTGTCTGGTGAGGTGATGGATGTATCGGTGGCTGCATAGGCAGTTGAAATAAGCATGTACTTCTCCACAATTAAAGTGCAAGGATCATATATCGATTTCACGGGCTTCACAACTGGTTTCAGAAAAAAACCAGATATGTTCATTTAAACTACAAATAATAGGAGAAACGATATTGCATATGATATAATAAATAATATTATTTTTAATATCGGAGAAAGATAATGACCGCTATTTCTATTGCACTACCTGAATCTCTTGCAAAGATGAGCCAAGTAGTCGCTAAAGAATTACATATATCGCGAGCGCACCTTATCCGCATAGCGCTTGAGAATGAAATCAAAGCATATTTTATACGCCAAGAGCAAGAGGAACTGGTAAAAAGCTTTAATGCGATGAAAAAAAATAAGCACTATCTACAAGAGTCAGAAACGATTATGGATGGATTAAATACAGATTATTCTGATAAGAGTGATGAATGGTGGAAGGAATGATAACGCTTACCAGAGGCGGAGTTTACCTAGCGCGTTTAGACCCAGCTAAACATAGTGAAGTTGGGAAAATTCGTCCAGTGACTCTCCTGACCGCGCAACTCATATTAGATACAACACCAGAGATACTCTTCATTTGTCCACTGAGCGGTCAGTCTTATCCCGAGTTTCGCGCATTGCATATGAAGTTAACACCGCGAGATAGGTTATTGAAAACAAGCTATGCCTTGGTCGAACATTGTCGTTCTATTTCCATTAAACGGCTAGTGCCTACTCGATTAGCACAATTAACCCCTGACGAAATAAGCACAATCATTACACGATTACAGCGCCTGTTAGGCTCATAATGTTTGAAACGGGTCTATACTTACGAAAGGTTCCTTTTTTAAATTTCAATCCCTTATGGGTTACAAAGACGAATATTACTATTATGCATTTATCAGCGAGGCGAGCTATAGCAAAACGCCGAGCCATATCATCGATCCTATACGATTAAGGCAAAATAAGCCCTGTTTCAAAACTCCGATGGAGTCTACTGTTCAGAAAAAGAAAACTTTAGTGATTAATCTCTCTTCGGATTTTTTTTCAGATAATGCAAAAGTGAGGAGTATTGTTGAGTCTCGGTTGATTGCTTTATGGAAAGAGGGCTTCACTTTATATGTGCATGAAAAGGGACAATTGAAAAAAATACTACATAATGGCATTTGGTTTTTACCGTATGAGTTCAGTAAGTTACCTTTTCCTAATGAGGTTTTGACTCAACAAGCAATACAAACGTATGGGCTTATTGCCGATGAAGTGTTGGTCTTAGATGCGGAAAAAATAAAAACATTGATGGCAGGGGACGCTAGTGACTGGTTGTTTTTAGATCCTTTTGAAAATATTAATTTAGAATACTCTAAAGTGAGCTCCGCCTCTTTGGCTCAGTTATTTTATTTGCATGGCACAAAAATTCAGCGCTTAAACTTAATGAGTTGTATTAATCTTTCAGCCCCCTTTCCAGAAGATATTACTTTGTCGTCGCTACGACAATTGCAAATCGGCGCATTCAATGAAGAAAACTGGCGCAGCAACATGTACCGTCGAGATAACAACAGTGCATTTTCAGTGCGGACTTTATTGTGCGACAGCGAGTATCTAGAGGATCTAGAATTAGGAACGTTGAATATATCAGAAGATATTTTTTCTTTCTTAAAAAAACCTCAAGCGCTTAAAAGATTAGATCTCAGAGCTTGTCAATTGAGTGCAGTTCCCTCGTTGGACTATGATTTCTCTGCATTAGAGCATTTAAACGTTTCACACACCGAGATGCAGCCGCTTATGTTACACGCGATGCTCAAGAGTGCTACGCAGTTAAGAGTGCTCACGATGGACCATCTCGAGCAATTTGCCAATGCGTTCAAGGGAATAAAATGTCCTCATTTAGAAGAATTTAAAGCGCATGGTTTAAAGGATTTAAAAGAGTTAGAGGATGTGTTTGTAAGCGCTAAGAAATTGAAAAAACTATCTTTAGAGATGAGTGAAAAGGGAGCATCCTATGACCAGTGCCAGAAAATAGAGGTACCTTTTTTAGAGGAGCTTCATTTAGGTTTAAGCAATAACCGCGATATTCGTTATTTTCAAAATATTTTTGATACGGCAGTCAATCTGAGAAAGTTAGAAATGAGCTCTGGGAGGTATGTCCCAGAGACATTGAAAAATAAAAAATATCCACTCTTAGAAGAGTGGATATTGAATCATTCCGATATCACGGTTGATGTTTTACAAAGTATTTTGAGCTCTACTACGCAGCTGAGAAAGCTTGACCTTTCTTATTGCAAAAATCTTAAGGGAGGGGATCTGACCTCTATTTCATTACCACATTTGGAAGTATTTAAGGCGGATCACTCTACTTTAGATGTCGTTGCTGTAAAAAGTATTTTAGAGGGGGCCAAAGGGCTTAAGACATTAAACTTAGGCAATCTATCTCTGGATACAGGCCTTGATGTAAAAGCATCTGCACTATTGCATCTAGAACATTTGCATATATTTAGCAGCAAGAATATTAACCCTTTAGATTTTTTTAATGCACCGCAGCTTAAAACTTTAGGGGTCTCTCTTTGTGAGGGTCTTTCTTTTGGGATAGACAATTTTGTGCCTTATGTAGAGTTTACCGCTTCGAATTATAAGGAGAGGAAACCTCTTTCTAATATTGCTTTACCCGAGTTAAAGGTTTTTTCGGTCGGCATATCCAATATTAATATTGAATGTTTGGCTTGCATCTTAAAAAATTCTCCAAAGTTAAAAAACTTAAATTTGTTCGGATGTACGGTACTGGATGGCGATCGTTTGCATGAGCTTCCGTTGCAGTCTCTAGAAGATTTAGAGTTAGGTAAGGTCAAGATAAGCGCTGAGGGCTTTAAAAAATTACAAAAGAAATATCCGAATTTGAACATTAACAATGCATGTACCTCTCCTCATAAGTACAGTTCTGCTATTTTTGGGGGAAATGACCACTTTTTACAAGAAAGCGAATCGTTAGATGCGGATACCTCGCCGAAAGATGCTTCGTTTGATGTGCAAAAAATTTTTTACACACAAGGTGGTCAGAAAGATCCTGAACCGGCGCTATACCGATTACAGACCTTTGACGATTATGGAGTTAATCCGAAAGTATGTGATATTAAATCAGCATTTACTTTAAAAAACTCTACAGATTTAAAGTGGTCAAAGGTAGCGGTGACTCGCGCAAAAAAAACCTTGTATAAACCCCCAAGTAAACTACCGGAATTAACGCTCAAATATTATGGAAAACAAACGTTGTTTATTTCAGAGCAGTGGCAAGCGTTAGCTTCCTTATCACCAGAAGAAACCCTCACGCAATATTACACGGATCCGGCAGTTGATATTGAGATCCAGTATTCAAAGCGCGATAACTTGTATTATGTCCGTAAAAATCCAGGAACCGCCAATCAAAAAGTAAACATAGAGTTTCTTTTGGATGTTCCTAAAAAAGAGGCGGCACTTCCAAATGAAATAGAGGCACTGGTACAAAAATGTCTGCACTTTAAAGAAAAAGCTTTAGATTTACCCAAAGGCGAGTTAACAGGCCCAGATTATTTAACTGCTTTAGAGCAGCAACAAGTGGGTGCTTGTCGGCATCGCTCTTTGGTGTTTAAAGACTGGATGAAAAAAAAATTCCCCAATGTGCCCGTGAGAATTGTCAATAATGCTTGTCATAGTTACGTGGAAATACAGGTCGGTGGTTTTTTAGGTTTTGGAAAAAAATGGGTGGTTCGAAATTTAGGCGGTTATCCTGCGGCACTGACTTTGCATGAGCCACATGTCCCGGGCGTAAAAGAGGGGGAGGCCGCACCGGCGCCGGTCACGGTATCGCTCAGCAGTTCTGGTCAGGTTTCTGGTCAATCAAAAAACCGTAAACGCTATTTTAAAATGCAGCCGGAGGTAGTCTCTGCCGCAGTGACGCCCTTGGCCTATAGTCAATCGCTGTTGCGTCCCATTCACAGTCAAAACCCCCAAAAAGTAGTGCAAAAAAGATTGGTGCAGGTGCCAGTACATGCGGATATCGAAAGTGTACGCCATCAAGTTTTAAAATATTGTAAAGATAATCATATCCCCTATTTTTGTATTGACTCCCCGGATGATTTGGTGTGCACCTCGGCGTATATTGAGCGTAAAGCCGATAATACAGGGGTGATTCACTCGGAGGCGGGGGGCCGACTCTATGATTTTTTACATGCGAAACATGCGCGTCCCCCCGTACTTTTAGTGGATTACGATACATTTACGCCACGGGATATGGCGCGCACGAATACACTGCTAGATAAAAAACGTCTGGTGGATGGAGAATTACTACCGGATGATATGTTGGTGCTGGGTTTATTTGACCCCAATAAAGCAGGGGCCTATCGCGGCAAAGATTTCTACTCGCGGTTTGATGAAATATCGAATTGCCCGAATACCACGATAACGCCGCTACCCGCACTGGGCGAAACGCCTGCTATTCCTGGCTCAAAACCCATTCGTCTTTATGGAGGCGGAGATTGGGAGGCCTGTTTATTAGGGTATTGGGCCTTACAAGAGAACGATTTATATTTTATGGAGGGCCCTTTATTACAGGCCTTAAAAAATAAAGAAACGTTGTTTCATTTGACGGGGGCACCTTTAGAAAACGAAGCGTTTCAGCGCTTTTGGCACGACGCCTTATTGACTGGAAAATTTGAGGCCTATGGGCAAACGTATGATTTGCCGGAAGGATTTTCGCTGACGCAAACCAGCGTATGTGCCTTTGATAAAATGCCAACGCTTTCCGTGAGCGATTCGGCAATCCCTCCCAAAGAGGCGTTGGTGTTAAATCCGGGGGTTCTCAATAAGTTTTTTGGGGAGTATGTTTGTGCTAAAGACACTAAAAAACTAAGCTTAAAGCCCAGTGTTTTAGAAGCATATGTGGGTAAAAAATTATCGATTTATGTGAGTGATTCTTTGCTTTTAGCGCAGTGGGCACGGTTTTTAGATGCCTGTGCGGATAAAAATATTGAAGTAGAGTTTACGTTCACCCCTGGCGTGACGGTTCCCAAAGAGCTGCCTTTTCAGGCGCTAGAATCCGTGATAGTGCCACCTGAAAAGTGGCAGCCTGAGAGCCCCGCAACACTGGCGTATATCCAAAGTGATGATATTGATTTTACGCTCACGAGTTTTGAAAAAGGCTTAGTGGTGGATGTGAGTGAGATGGGGGTTTCTGAGGTACTCAGCAAGCTCTCTGCCAAATTTGATGATAAAGCGAATAATTTTGTTTTTGATGAAAGCGAGAGTTTCTTATTACAAGCGGTGAAAGAAACGCCACCGCCTAAAACCATTGTGCTTAAAGGCGCGTTCAGTGAATCTTTACGTCATAACCTCAGTGAATGGCTGTTTCATCGTCATATGCAGGGTATTGAAGTTCCTAAAATTATTTGTATCAGTGATGAGAAGAAGAATCTATTTCCATTTCTCCCTAGTTTTACGCAAACCGTCGGCATTGAAGATAAAAAAGAGGTCCTACAAAAAGCATTCCCGGACATGCAGGAAGCGATTGAGAAGTTACCTCTTAAAGAGCGCTGCCTTGCAGAGTTAAGCGCCATCTTACGTCATCTGAAAATCCATCCTAATGCGCATATAGACGATGCTTGGAAGGGCATGCACTCCTTAACGCTTGAGCCAACACCTCTTGAAACCAAGTTAGAAGCGGCGATACATAACGCAGAAAAACTTACCGAAGCGTTTCATAAAGCGCGGATGGGTGCTGTCGATGCTTCGTTAGAGCATCATCCTTTTGTATTTTTAGCCGGAATGACTGGGGTGGGTAAAACCACCTTTGTGCTCAAAGTATTGCAGGCCAAATATCCGAACTTACATATTGGTGAAGATAAGATTTTAGAATGGGCGAAAGATAAACGCCCGGGTAAAAAGATATTATTTATCGATGAGGCGAATATTTCTTCTCGCTCTTGGGCGGTGTTTGAAGGTTTATTGCGTACGCCACCGCATGTGGTGGTGGATGGACAGCTCATAGCGTTAGATAAAGACCATCAAGTGGTCTTTGCAGGTAACCCCATGAATTATGGTGGGGAACGCCAAATGCCTTCTTTGTTTAAACGTCATGGGAACAGTGTGGTCTTTGAGCCTTTGCCGGCCGCCGTCGTCTATCAAGAAGTATTATTGCCCGTGTTTGAGGGCATTAAAATTAAGGATAAGCCTTTAGATAGCAAGGCAATTACACTGCCTATTTTAGAAATCAATGCTTTTTTAACGTCTTGTAGCCAAACGGAAGTGCTAATTACGCCGCGTGAACTTGCCATGATGGCTTTACTGACCATGCAGTATATGATGAATCATCCTGAGGCGAACCCCGAAGAGGTGGCACGTTATTATGCCTATAGCGTAAGCCATAGTTTTGTCCCTAAAGCGCATCAAGCAGAGTTTCAAACTAAATTTGGCTTCTGGAATAACTTCACTCGCGATTACCCTAAACAACCTGAAAAATTAGTAGTGAACGACACCAATAAGGCGATATGGGGGGCTTTATGTGATGGGCTCGCTTTACATGACTTACGCCAAAAAAGTCCCACGTTTAATGAGGTGCAAAAGTATGGGGGGCTGAATATTCTGACGGTGGAAGGAAACCCTGGGATGGGAAAAAGTGAGTTGGTGATAGAGGCATTGGTGGTGCATGGGTATAAAGAAGTACGTTTACACTCCAAAGAAAAATTAGATTCAGAATCCGATTCAGACAGCCTTTCAGAGTCTAATGCCAGTGAGGACGACACAGAGGATTATTCTGGGCAAAAAGTGTTTTATAAAATGCCCGCGAATATGTCTTTGGCAGAAAAAGAGCGTCTATTGTTAAAAGCTTCTCATGAAGGGGCGTGGGTCATTGGCGATGAGATTAATAGTGCTGCGATGATGGAGCGTTTACTGAATAGTGTTTCAATGGGAAAAACCTTAGATGGCAAGTTTGCAAAAAATGCTGGATTGACGATAGTCGGCACCCAAAACCCGGCGAGTTTTGCAGGCAGAGATAAAGCTTCAAAGGCGCTACAGCATCGCAGTCGTACGATGGTGCTGCCGTCAGAATATGCTGCTCATGAAATGTGTGACATTCTGAAACATAAAGGCTTACCTCAAGAACTCAGTGAAGATATCGTTTTTGATTATATGTGTTGTCAAGAAGAGGCGAAGCAAGACAGCAGTTTAAAAGCGCCTTGTTTCCGTGACATGATGGAATATGCGGACGATGTTTTAAAGGGAGTAGCGGCGGCACCTACGCAA
>JAUYSE010000214.1 GCA_030696465.1 Legionellaceae bacterium | reverse complement strand
CATTTGTAAAAACTCAAGAGAACTGTTTTTGTTCAATATTGCCGTAACGACCTCCGTGCGACCACTCGATGCAGCCCTATGAAGCGCAGTGCTTCCACAGTCATTTTCCATTTGCACGAACTCAGAGGAGCTGTTTTTCTCTAAAATAGCCAGAGTCATTTCATGGCGTTCCAATCTCGAAGCTATATGCAATATCGTATTTCCATGGATACTCTGATTTTTTATATATTCCGGAAATTTTTCTAAAAACACGTTCATAGCTCCAATACAACTATAATATACGGCAAAAAAACCAAGACTTTTTTCTATAGGTATTTCTATGATGGATGTATCAAGATGCTGACTTTTTAGGGTGGGATTTTCCAAAATGCCCGTCATTCTTAGATCACAGTTTTCAAAAGTGCAATGAGATAAGTCTAGCGTTCTAAAATCCATGCCTCGCAAATCTTTATCTTTAAAAATAATCTCTTGTTGCAAAGGAAAATGCGACCAAAATCCTTGCTCTTGTGCGATATGGAAGGCAATGGCGGCAATATCTGGATTTTCTGTCGCGTAAAGTGCCTGATAAAACGCAACCTTACTCTCATTGGAAAGACAATTCAGCCATTCCAATAATTTTTTGTCATCTAACTGAGCTTTCCAATGCTCTGAAAGATAAGGATGTAATACAGCAAGTGGGAATTGTTGAGAGAGATCTATTTCTGTATTAGCGAGCGAAACACTTAAAATATCCTGCCATAATGTCTCCGTTATTTTTTCAGCCGCAGGTGTGGCAGAAAGAAATTTTTGACACAAAGGCTCTGAATTTAGGTAGGCAAGAACAGAGGACTTGTCCTCACTATAATGTGTTTTCACCCAGTCTTGAAATCCAGAAGCTGTGTGTAATACATCAATAGTAGGACATAACGGCACCTCTTTTTGTAAAGCCCCGATTTTGCGTAATTGGGGTTCTTGGTCCCAAAACCGTGTCACCTTAGAAACCACTGGATGCATAGTAACGGATAAAGGAATGTCTTCTGACGTATAAAGTGTTTTGAGTGGTTCAAAAATATCTGCGGGCATTTTATGAGAATCAAGAAGGCTGTGTTGATGCTCTTCGATGGACTTCTTGAAGTTTTTTTTGGTTGCATCCACAAACACCAAGACATCCGCTGGAATCTCTTGTGTAGTTGGCGCATAAGTGGCCGCGAAGCTTGCATAGAGCGATGGATTTTCTGTTTGTAACACGGTAATGGCTTCTGCACAAAAAATATCATAGAGTTCCTGAAATTTTTCTTTCGAGAGCTTTTGGGTGGAGCCTTCACAATCTATGTGTATTTTATCTAAGGTAGAAATTATTTTATGACGCGTTCCCATAAAACAAGCAGGATTATTTTTCCCATAAGCCGTTTGCGCTTCCACTAAAAAATTCAATAAGTCTACTTTGCGTTTCGTCTGATCCTCTACAGACATAGAGCAGCCCGTCACATAATGGGCAGTGTCCGTATCGTTCAAAGCATACCAAACCAGCATCAGTAGCTCTGCATTAGAAAGAGATTTATCTTGTCCTTCTAAAGGATATCCCCCTGTATCTGCTTGAATTCGATTAATAGCCTTTTGTAATATGGGGGACGAATTATGTTTTTTTGCAAAAACATCAAAATTATCATCCCAGGATAAATTTGTTTTTTTTGTTAATACATAACGTTGATAAAGATTTGAAATAAAGTCATTAAATTGCTGAACCACTAAAGAATTATGAGTATTTTGCGAATCTTGTGCAATATTTTGCAATTCTTGAGTGTTTTTTTTAGTAGAATGAATGTATTCCCTGTTTGCATAGTTTCGAAGTAATATTGAGACCGACACATCAGATAATGATTTATCTATCCCTTGACCATACATTCGTTGCGTTGGATCTACCCGTTTATCTATTAAACACTGAATGATTTCTTGAGAAACAATCTTGTCTTGAGGAGGATATATCGCCCACCACAAAGCCGACAACCCAGTATCGGTCACATGATCTAAATCAAGATGCGGATGCAAGTCAAGGTATTCCTGTAACGCTTCAAGATTTTGCTCGTCTATCAATTTTTTTAATTCGGCGGTCATAATATATCTCAAAAAATATGCATCATACTTATGATGTTAGTATATTTTTGAGCAAACAGGTGATTTTAAATAGTCGTTTTAGATTTAATAGGCGTATTTCACTAAAGAATTATTTGAAAATAAGGGCAGTGCTTTATTTTTAGATCACTTACCCTGATTCTTTTGCTAGTATTTTTTAATCTAGATAACCAGAAAAATACCTCAACCACCCTTAAAAATACAAGGGTTTTGTCGTATTTTTGCTATAAATAAAGTATCTCTCTCAACTCGCGTATAACAGATGAATACTCAAACGCTCAAGGCTAAAATTAACATGAAAATTGATCGGTCTGTCCGACAGGTTTTCCTGCGTTCTGATTTTGTAAAATTGGGTGGATATGATCAGATAGGCAGGGCTCTTCGTGAGCTTGCTGCCGAAGGTAAATTAATAAAAGTTGGCTATGGGCTTTATGCAAAAGCTCGTCTTAATCGACTCACAGGAAAACCCATGCTAGCAGCCGAAGGTGGGTTTATTGCGGTTGCTAAAGAGGCATTAAAACGCCTGGGAGTAAAATGGACTGATGCTAATTTTGATGCTTATCAAAATGGCGCAACACAAATTCCTGCAAATGCAGAGGTTGTTGTATCTAGTCGATTTAATCGTAAAATAGGTACCGATAAATTTAAATTGCAGATTGCTCACGCCTCATGATGACTATCGATCCCATGTTGTTTGCAGATGTCGCTGACGTGTTGCGTATCGGCCTTGGGGAGCAATGGAACAGCCAACTGACTTAAGGCTTTTCTGTCGTTTTTAATGGTCTTAACTCACCACGTTTCACCTCATTTGGCATGGCAAAATTTCTAGATGACAATCGCGCTTACAATATTAATTTATGTTGGTTTGATTGAACTTGATCGCTTAATGGCGTGTATGGTCTAAAAAATAAATTTCTAGGTTGGTCAATACCATAGCTAAGTACAACGTCAGGAACGGCATCCCCAAGTACATGCGTTAAGATGGAAACAGAAGCACGGTTCTCAGGGTGAGCCGTAGCAGCTAGTGCTCTGCGCGGTGTTTCCCCGGAGTGAATAGCCGCTTCGAATTCATGTACAAAGGCTTGCCAGCCAACTTCGCCGATTTCCCGACCTATTTTTTTACCATGTTCAGACATCAAAAGAATGTAGCCAAGTCCTACCGTATTTTCATAATCGGCAAATGAAGAATCTTCACATAGGTCTAGCGTTCCAATAATTTTATCTGGATTTAGTACATCATAAATCGCATAGACGCTAAATTTTTTACCTTGTTCCCATGCCGCGCTGTAGCCCTGAATATACGCATTAATTCTTTCTTCTGGCCATGCAACACCATCCCAATATTGTTGTACATTCATGGGATCCATGAATATATCTCGAAGCCCGGCCATTAGATCAGCCTCTTCTATTTGATTAAAGGATCTGAACAGAAGTCGAGGTGTTATTATTGTAGTCGCATGATCTTCCTCATTTCGACAAATCACCATTTCGCTTGGAGATGGAGCGCCAGGAACTGTATAATTTGCAAATTGATAGTAAACAGCGGAAGTTGATGATTGTGATGCTGTATCTCGTATGAAATTCATCGATCTAGTAGAAGGATGGGTAAAAAAAGTTGCTGGCATTGAAAATTTCCTATTTTAGTTAATCAGGTTTGGTGTGCATTGGAACAATCAACTCACTCAAGAAAACTCTGGTGAATTTTGCAAGCGATAAATGGTTGCTCTATGGACATTAAAGGTTTTGGCAACTTCACTGACCGATTTATCTTCTTTTATCATACGCTTGGCCAATGATTTTTGCTCTTCATTCATTTTTTCAGGTCGTCCAAAACGAACTCCACGCCGCTTTGCAGCTACACGACCGGCACCAGTACGTTCACGTATTAAATCACGCTCAAATTCAGCAATACCTGCAAAAACAGTCATGACCATTTTCCCTGAGGGAGAGCTCGTATCTGCCCATGGTTCGGAAAGAGAGGAAAAGGATGCTTCCGCTAATTTTATTCGATCTGCCAATTCCAATAAATTTTGTGTGGAACGTGCAAGTCGGTCTAATTTCCATACAACGACAATATCATCAGGGCGAAGTTGATCCAGTAGTCGTTGTAATTCTGGTCGGTCAATTTTTGCTCCAGAAATTTTTTCTTGAAAAATACGACCGCATCCTGCTTCTTTAAGTGCAGCTAATTGTAAGTCCAAATTTTGATCGTTGGTTGAAACTCTAGCATAACCAATTTTCATACTTCAATCCCTTGTTATTTGTGTTGCAAATTATACCGCAAAAGAATAGACTTTTGCACCTAATATTTGCAACATATTTAAGCCAATGAATCAGCAGTACCAATTTTCGCCGCAGAACTTAGAAGTTTTGCAACACGACCCTCATTATTTGGATAAACATGCCTGTTAGTTTTCTATCCTCAGCACAATGTGACAATTACGCAAAATATCCCACCGACCTACCATCAGATATTGTTGACTGAATCCAGAATTGTCTGATCATGAAATTCGAGGGACAATTTATACAGCAATGGGTCATGAAGCACTTGTTTATGCAATTGAAAATGCTAGTGCCTTAATCAGGCCACCAAGAAATGTGTTCTATCATGAACTAGAACAAAAGGAAAAAACGGTTCAGAAATTTTTACCTTCGCTCCTTCGAGTGATAAACTTTGACAGCAATCAAGCGGGAAAGCCTCTTCTTGCCAGCCTTGAATGGCTAAAAGGAAAACAAACGGATGAACCACCAATGGAGATCATTGGAAAATCATGGAAACGTAACATTGTTATTAAAGATGAATGCAGCATTGTCAATTGGCCACAAGACGAATCACGACCCACTTACCGTAGCATCAAAAAACTTATAAAGACCCAAGATGGTATCATTTTGCATAACGATAATCTTTTGTATGCTGATCTGATCAATAAAAAAATTATGGCAATCGTTGTACCAGAGAAAAAAACAACGATTAACCGCACGGCATATACATTTTGCGTTCTTGATAAATTACAATCGGCACTAAAACGTCGAGATGTCTTTATAAGTCCAAGCTAGCGGTATGCTGACTCAAGGGCCAATCTTTATTCAGGTTCAGAGTGGGAGGCCGTGCGTCCTATGATTTGCAATTGACCCTATTGTTAACCCTCACAAATATCACAGATGAGCTACATCAAGCATATCGGTTAGTTTCTGCAAATATTGATAATAATCCTGCTGTCCGATTTGAAACGGTCAAAGGTAATGAAGAGCTGATTTTAACCCGCTGGACGAGAACCATTTGTGCGCGAGGATGTGCCTGCTTTAAAAAGAGATAGATTGGTATGGGTTGTCAAAACTATATTCGGAATGAAACGATAATGGCGGTCAATTCCATATTGGTTTCCTCTCAAAATAAAATCCCATTAGCTAAAAAGTGGGGTGGAGGAGATATTGCATCAGCTGATGGAATGCGCTTCATTGTTCCTGTTAGAACGGTGCATGCTGCTCCAAATCCAAAATATTTTAAATCAGGTCGCGGTGTCACTTGGTACAATTTAATATCTAATCAACGAACAGGCTTAAATGCTGTAACTGTACCTGGCACTTTACGTGATAGCCTAATATTGTTAGGCGTTGTTCTTGAGCAACAGACTGAATTACAGCCAACGCGTATTATGACAGATGCGGGGGCATACAGTGATATTGTCTTTGGGCTATGTCGTTTGTTGGGACTTCGTTTCAGTCCGAGATTAGCAGACATGGGTGGTGCTCGATTTTGGAGAATCGATCCATTAGCTGATTATGGCAAGCTCAATGTGCTTGCAAAAAATCGTATAAATATAGATATTGTTCCTCCTGAGTGGGATGATATTTTACGTTTATTGGCTTCATTAAAACTCGGAAGAGTCCCAGCAGAAGGCATTATGCGCACTCTTCAAGTTGCTGACAAACCAACTCGTTTAGCCAAAGAAATTGCCGAAATTGGACGAATTGATAAAACCATTCACATGCTCAATTATCTTCATGATGCGTCATTCCGTCGTCAGACCTTAGTACAATTAAATTTAGTCGAAGGCCGACACAGTTTAGGTCGCGCTGTTTTTCACGGTAAGCGTGGGGAGCTTCATCAACGGTATCGAGCAGGACAAGAAGATCAGCTATCGTTTAACAGCACACTCACCCGCAACATCGCTTATCGTCCACCCGGTATTTTTCTTGGGTCAATAGTGCTTAGGGGCGCTACGTTAGCTTGGAAAAAAGTAGTTGGAGATCTACCTGTGTGTGTGTTGAGTGGTTGCAGGTAATGGGTTGTGTGTTATCGGACGCGTTGAAAGAGCAAAGAAACCTGATTTTTTGACAGTTCCGGAATGAGCCGACCCGTTAAATGAAGGCTGTTTAGTTTCTTCTTCCAGCCCCAAAGCAATGACGGGGCCTTTTTGACGGCCTAAATTTAGGAGTAACGTTTCAGTTAGTTCTGGAGAGGTGATGCCAATGACTAGAGTTACATTGCTTCCAAGCAAAGCTTGGCTCAGAGCTTTTGCACCGGCATCGCCAATTCGGTTGCCACGTAAATCAAGCGTCTGCACCTGCGTGTCTTTGATGGCTTCGCCTA
>JAUYSE010000100.1 GCA_030696465.1 Legionellaceae bacterium | reverse complement strand
GCGCGGAAAAAAGTATGCCTAAGGCTCGAGCACAGTTCCCAGCGACTGTGGATTTAGGATCATTAAGCCCTGATATAGGAATTACTATAGGTGGCTTTGCTGCGAATAGTTTAGCTGGTTATGCCGCGACTAATGTGGGCGATATTAATGGTGATGGCCGTGATGACACCGCTATTGGTGCGATTGGTGTCGACAATAATGCTGGTGCTGTCTATATTGTATTTAGTGGTTCTGAGGTCTCTTCGCTTGACGATTTAAATGGTACTAATGGGTTTAAAATTGCAGGTTTTCCTCCTAATGCTTGGGGTGGTTGTTCAATTAGTAGTGCTAGGAATCTCACGGGTAGTGGCGTTATTAGCATCATTATTGGCGCACGTTATGCTAATAACTTTACAGGAGCTGTCTATGTTGTACATTACACTCCCGATATAGGCGGTTCTGGAATATTTTCGATCAACGATTTAAACGGTAGTAATGGATTTAAATTCACGGGGGTTACAGTAGGAGATTCGACTGGATTTTCAGTCAGTAGTGCACGGAATCTCACGGGGAATGGCTTTGATAGTATCATTATTGGGGCCCCTAAAGCTAATAATCTTGCAGGCATTACCTTTGTCATATTTGGTAGATCCGATATAGGTAGTGATGGGATCTTCCCTCTCACAAGCTTAAACGGTACTAATGGATTGAAACTCATGGGGGATACTCCTGGTGATTTGACTGGCTATTCTGTCAGTAGTACACGGAATGATAATGGCGTTACTCTCTTAATTATTGGAGCACCTGAGGCTAACAATTCTACTGGTGCCGTCCTTGTTGTATTTTTTTCACCGGGGATAGGCGGCAGTTCTGGGGTTCTCTCGCTAGCCGATTTAAATGGTATCTATGGGTATAAAATCAGAGGGAATGCTCCAGGTGATTTGGCTGGCTGCTCTGTCAGTAGTGCGAAAAATATCAATGGCAATGGCTTTAATAGCATCATTATTGGAGCATATGGTGCTAACAATTATACTGGTGCTGTATATATTGTATTTTCCATCCCCGGAATAGGTGGTTCTGGAATTTTTCCACTCACCAATTTAAATGAGACCAATGGGCTTAGTATATTGGGAGTTACTCCAGGTGATTGGACTGGATTTTCTGTCAGTAGTGCAGGGAATATCAATGGTAATGGCTTTAACAGTATCATTATTAGTGCACCTCGTGCAGGTGCCGTCTTTGTTGTATTTGGTGAGGCCGATATTGGCAATCCTGTGATCATTTCACTCGCCAATTTAAACAATAGAAATGGGATTAAATTCATTGGAAATGCTCCGAGTGATTGGCCTGGATTTTCTGTGAGTAGTACAGGTAATGGTATAATTATTGGGGGCCCCTACCATAACAATTCTGCTGGCGCTATCTATATTATATTTGGCAAGCAGCGCTCAACTCTCACGTTCAGCCTTTCTGAAAAAGCATCCCCAACAGATTCTTTGCGCCCAACACCTTCAACATCTGAACCTCGATCACGAACCGTTTTTGTATCCACCTCTCAAACCCCTTCCGCGCGTCAAACACCTTCAAACTCTAGACCCCAATCACGAGGCTTTTCAGAGGAAAACTCCCTATCAAGCTCTCGACATAGATCAGTATCTGCATCTACACCTCTCTCTCTCTCACAACCTGCTTCGGCAACCAATCCTTTCAGTGAGAGCAAAACAATACCTCTCGTTGCCCCCTTTACTGATCTCACTTTTATGCCACAAACCGATCAGTTTGCTTTGATTACCAATGAAGCTAAGTTTCGAGTCATATCACAAGCCAATAGCCTGACCTTAAAACTTCGCTTACCACGAGGAATTGGTCAATTTATGACTCAACGACCTGAATTCAATAAGGTTTTTTCTCAATGGGATGCAGATAGTAGTACTTTGACAATAATATGTACTCCGAGTGCAGCGAATACCTTACTCCAGGTGATGGCTGATTCTATCTATGCTCCTATCAACTATAACAGCCCAATATTATTGGCCGCCTCCGAAGGGGGTGACTGGATTTTGGGGCAAGGAAATACAGAGCAATTCGAACTAAACCATGCACCCGAGGGCACAGGGATACAATATCCCAATATAACCGTAACGCCTAATCAGGAAGCCACGCAAAATTTAGATGCCATCCCAAAACGTTTTAACGATACTGATGGTGACTCTTATACTTATTACATGACTGATACTGCTGGTAACCCTCTCTCTGCGAACGCCTGGAGTGCGCTACGGAATAATCAATGGAGCGGCAAGTATGGCGCATACGGCTCCTTTTGTTGGTTTGTGTATGTAGTGGATAGTGGCAGCTTGCGCTCACCTTCTCTTCGGTTTTGCTCAAATTTTGAATACATTAAGCCGTATTTAAAAAATCAGCTGACAAATAAAAACTTTGCGACAGGGGTAACCTTTTCAGATCCGATATCTTTAGATACCTTCGGCGGAGATATTGCCAGTTGGTCGGCCTTCGTAAATGGGCAAGAGTTACCTGCACAATTCGCATCATTAATGTTTACCAAAAACCCTCCGGCGGTTAATGGCAAAATAAACCAAGATTCCATAGTGAATGTGACCCTTGTAGTACACTCTCAATATGGAGACTCTGCAGCAACATGGTATTTGCTGACGCTTACGACCACCTCACCATGGTGGACTCCTTATTGGACCGTGGGCAGCTATCTTCTATCCTATGGACTTCCCGCGCTGACCATCTATGCGCTCCGCTATGAAATCCCTAATATTTTATTCTATAAAAACACGAACACACCCGTAGAAGAATTTTTTAATGCCTATGGTGAACATACCAACCTCGGTTGTTTTCATAGCCTATTTCCAGGATTAGTTGCAAAGTCAGAGTTAGCGTTAGATTCAGACCAAGGTCTAGAAAGTCCTGGTTGCGTATCATCATTGTTAGCCAAGTTGGATGCCCGTTATCCAAACACGGTCGTGTATCCCCAAATACTTCACATCCCCCATTCAAAAGATCTAGGGCTCTTAGATGCGTTTATCGCCAAATTACTAAGCTGGATGCCATGGTTACCTATGCGTATTCATGAGTACTGGACATCCCAAAAATTACCCGAATTAATCCAACGCGGGGGATTCGTCTATAATGCCAATACCAATACCATCAACTGCATCCCTGAAAAGATTATACTCCTAGGAGATATCAAGGAAATATTATTACTGATAACCACCCTCAACGGTTTAATTTTGGCACGCACCAAAATAAACTTATCGGACATGAAAGAAAGAAAATTTTCAGTAAGAGAGAATAAGCAAACCCTAGCATTACCGAATTTTGAGGATACTACTGGGACCAACACAGCTTCTAAATCGGCAGTTGTGTGTATGTTGCAAGAAGAAACTCATGATATCAATGATTATCAAGGGTTAAGCGGTAATACATCTAGAGAATCTTCTGCTGAAAAAGACGGACAAGAAGACCTTAATGACCCACTGAATATACAAGTGTCTCAAGCGAGGAGCCCTATATCGGCAACGCATGGTACGTTTTTCCTCACCGTAAGACCCAAAACAGGCAGTTTAGACTCGAATTCTAACTCGGGCTCGGACTTAGACTTGGATTCAGATTCAAATTTAAGGGATAGATATAACGAACTCTCTTTATAAACAGATATCAATGATCAAAAACGAGGACGCGCCGAAAGCTACAGCCTGTTTCCTATTAAATATTAAGGAAGAAAAATGAGCCCATTAATATGGCAAGACAAAATCAGTGAAATAGTGCGCTAGACTAAAATTTCAAAATATATTCATCATAGTGGCATCTTGTTCTTGCTTATACCGCAAATTTGCTAGAAAAAAATACTTAAGCATGCTAAAATTTTCCACTTTTATGGTTGCGATCCAGCATATTTTTCCCTTTGCCAATAGCAAGGAGCACACGCATGCAGTTTATTGATTTAAAAACGCAATCCAAACGTATTGAAGAAAATCTTTTTAATCGCTTTAAAGCCATTCTAGATCATGGCGCATATATTATGGGCCCAGAAATCACCGAACTTGAGCAAGCCTTAGCAACTTACGTCGGCGCACAACATGCGCTTGCCGTCGCTAGTGGCACTGACGCCTTGCTTATTGC
>JAUYSE010000084.1 GCA_030696465.1 Legionellaceae bacterium | reverse complement strand
ATCTTGTTTTCTACAATTTCAAACTCAAATGCTTTTTGCTAATCGAGTTGTTATGTGGTGCACCACATAACAACTCGATTAGCAAAAAGCATTTGAGTTTGAAATTGTAGAAAACAAGATCAATATAGAAATCCTGCTCTTCTGTAGCAATCCGTTGCTGACGCGCCACAAACGCAAAGCCTTTGCCAAGCTCTAATAAAAAATGCTGCAGATTATTGATGAGCGCTTGTTCTAGTTCAGTTTCAACCACTGGTTGGTAAGGCAAATTTAGAAAATCTAGAATATAGGGATCGCGCAGGTAATTTTTGGCATCAATTTGTAACGATTTTGTATAATCTTCCGCTTCTTGGGTAACAGGAGCTTTATCTTTACTCATGAGTAATCGATCATAATAAAGCTTATCAATTTGGCGATCTAACGCCCTGACACTCCATGCATTTTCTATGGCCTCTTGGGTGTACCATTCACGTGCTTTAGAATCTTGAACTCGTAATAAAATGCGATGGTGTGTCCAAGTCAATTTGGTACTCACTGAGTGCCAAATTGGATTTTATAAATAAAAAGCACGCATATTCAATAGGTTTCGTGTAGTAAAACCTTTGCCGAACTCCTTGCGTAAGTCTTGTGCTAGCGATTTAATCTGAGATTGGCCATAGGCGGCTCTTTTTTCCCCTTTTTGTTCCTCTTCAACAATTAAATGACCAATCTCCCAATACGTTTTCACCATAGTATGGTTTATAGTTTGTTGTAGTTGCGTACGTGATTGAGTTAATAAATTACGAATAGCGGTTAATAATTCGGATGAAATTGGCATATTCATTTCAAAAGCTCCATTTTTGTTGGTTGGATTGTAATAATATCAGCTGACTTAGCGATCCCCATGCACTTCAAAATATAATCCGTAATCAATTGCATGGGTTTTCTAAGCCGCTCCACGTCAGCAACAATATAACCTGCCGTGACGTCATTGCTCATTCTATGGTTTAGTAGTCGTTTGAGGGCGTACGCGGGGATATCTAAACTTTCGGCAATGGTGATGAATGTTCTTCTTAAATCATGCACCGTAAATGGGATATTAGATAGCTGAGTTACTTTTGCCATTTGTTTGCGTGGTTCTATAATATGGCCTGCGGCACCGGTTCCGGGAAAAACATACTCATTCGTACGGCTTTTTTGACGCAATGAAAGTAATTCATAAAGAAAATCGGAAAGGGGTAGGGTGTGTTGATCACGGTTCTTGGTATCCATGATTATCAGAGTTTTAGCGTTTAAATCAACTTGCTGCCATTTTAAGGTGGCGGCTTCTTGGCGGCGTAAACCAGTGAACAAGATTAATAAGAGATAATCGCGTAATGTTTTATTCTGTATTTGCTCGAGTGCTTCATACCAAGGGGCTAACTCATGCGATTTAATAAGGGTTTGACGTCGTTCTACTCGATACCAAGCGCGCGTTTGTGATAATCGTCTGACGGGGTTTTCGGGCACGAGAGACTTTCCGTCGGCATTCTCATATTGACCCGCTGCAAAATTAAATAAAGCACATAAAACACGCATAGCCAGGTTGGCATACGCTTCGCCATGGGCATCACCTAGTTGCTGGTGCTGTTTGGCAATCTTGTCTTTAGTGATAGAAATAAGCGGTTTATTAGCCCATCCCGAGAAGGCCTTAGTTAAAATTTGTTTGTAATTAGTGAGGGTGGTTTGTTTGAGAGATTTCCGTACGTGAAGATAATCATTAAATACCTCATTTAAAGTCACCTCACGCATTTGGGCGCTTTGTTTCTCTGCGATGGGATCAATTCCCATAGCAATTTGACCGAGTAGTTTAAGTGCCTCTTTGCGCGCCCTTTCCGCCGTGAGCTCAGGGTATCGCCCTAAGGTTATTCGACATAATTTTCGGTTCACCAATTTTTCAACAAAAAAGGCTTTGGTTCCTCCAGAGGTGACGCGGATACCAAAGCCTTTGAGGGTCGCATCATAATAACGCTTTTGTGCGGTTTTTCCCTTTTCTTTTACGGGGGGAATAGGTAGAGTATCAACACTGATTTTTTTTATTTTCATGATAGGGGCTTCCGAGGTGTTGTGTCGAATAACCACCTAAAACATATTCAAAGACTTTATAACGCATTATATGGATTAATGTACTGAAATAAAAGAGGATTAAAAGAAATTAAAACTGTGTCGAATACATTAAAACCCATTATTTTATAATTCTTAATCAATAGGCCCGCGGTTCGATTCCGCGCAACGGCATCAGTAGCAGTAAGGGTTGTGGCGCGTTCGTAAAAGGTGGATGATAAATTTAGTGGCAGTGTAGTGGCAGTGTAGTGGCAGGCAATGCCAACAAATGACAGTAATTTAAGTGAAATAATAAGAGGTGTATTGAATATGATGTGGCAACAACTTGACTCTACTTCCCAAGCGATTTTTCTGAATTTACTAGGACTTTTTGAGGAATGTATTCTTCATACCAATCCAGATCAACATTACTACTTTGAAAAGCATGATGGCGATATCTACTTTTCTAGCCAGATTCCGTTTCCATTAATGAATGGCGTCGTGAGTTACACTGCCAACCCCCAAGAAATCGATACAAAATGTGATGCTTTACTTAACCAATTTAAAACAAGCTCATGTCCTATTACATGGTATTGGCCACACGCTGTCGATATGCCTAAAGAAGTTGCAGCAGTTTTTGATAAACATGGATTTCAATCAATGGGTAACTATTTATCCATTGCCGTTGAGAGTCACAAAATAAAAAATAATAAGATGATATTGCAGGATGGCGTCTCAATTCAATTAGTAGAGACGGACAAACAGTTTGCCGATTTTCTTCAGATCACCAAAGAAGTGTATGGTATGTCTGAAGCAGCAGCACAAAGCATGGCTAGGCTTTATGGGGCGTATAAATACTCTCAAAAAGTGCGCCTGTATTTGGCATTAGTAGATGATAAGCCAGCCTCGACACTTCTAAGCTATCAGAACAATGAGGTTTTAGGGTTATATAATGGGGCAACATTAGAAGCGTACAGAAAACGAGGCTTGTTAACCAATCTCACCATTTACGCGGTCAAAGAAGCATCTTCAGTTGATTATGTGGTCGCGCAATTGATGGCTTCTCAAAATGCGAAGGGTATTGTTGATCAATTTGGTGGAGAGGTTTATTCACATTTCACACCCCTATGCGCTGGATTTAATCTAGATGAGATGAACGCTTAATCTATTATAATAAATTTGAACTGGAGGGAAGCAGCGGATTGAGCAAATTATTGTATTCTCATCCGGTCATTTTGCACTCTAAAGCACCCACCAATTTGCGGACTAAAGGGACCACTTTGGGCACACAAAAATAACGTAAAAAACACTTAATTTTTTTGTTAAAAATCTATTATTTTCAGCTTATTTTCCCTTTTCTTTATCGGCGGTTATTTTATCACATTGTCCTCCTCTAAAGCTAATGCCATCTAAAATAATGCGATGAGCATTGTGTCGCAATCTGTCTAAAGTTGCAGCAGCAAGGAGTCGATTTGGAAAAGCATCGCCCCATTCACTAAAATCGAGATTACTTGTAACAAGTGTGGAAGCGTTCTCATAGCGCTGGGAAATTAAATCATGAAAATCCTCATCTTGTGGGGAGCGAATCGGTCTTAATCCAAAGTCATCGATAATTAAAAGCGGGACTTTCGATAACTCAGTAAATTTTTTATCATAACGACCAGCAGCGCGAGCTGCTTGAAACTCCGAGAATAATTTTGTCTGAGAAAGCCATAACACATCAATATTCTGACGAATGGCGCAGTGTGCAAGTGCTTGAGCAATATGAATTTTACCTGTTCCTGTTGGGCCAACGATTAAAACAGGCGATTTTTCTTGAATGAATCGACACGATGCAAGTTCTTGAATCTGAGCGCAATTAATTTTGGGGTTAAAACTAAAATCAAAGCTCTCAAGTGTTTTATCGCCTCGAATACAGGCACGCCTAATTCGCGCCTTAAATTTATTGTTATCCCTTCCAAGTATTTCATCTTGTAACAACAAAGCCAAAAACTCAGGATAGGCGAGTTTTTTAGCAATGGCATCGCGAGTACGTTGTGCTCAATACTCCACAATATGCGATAATCTTAACTGCCTAAGCAGCGTATTTATTTCTGGCATTGGGTGTGTCATAGGTAAATTTCCTCTTTAGGTTATTGAAGTAATGTTGATGTATCTCGGCAGAAGCGACCTTTTCCAGTGTAGGCTTCTGCCAGATTATCAAATGCTTTTTGTTCCGGTAATGGCGCATATTCCAGACCCTGCTCCAGGATGGACTTTACCGTTTTGTAGTAACCACATTGAAATGAAAGAGCTCGTTTACAAGCCGCATCCAAACGTTCGTTTCCATACTTCTTTTGTAAGGCAATGATGCCTTGCACATCTCTCAAATAATCCACAACGGATGCAGTTAACAATTGTGTAACGAGTTGTTCGCAATGGAGCCCTATACCGGCCTTAGCAGGCCTTAATGCCCTGAATTTTCTACACAAGTTCTTAAAGAATCCGTCATCCAGAGCCAGTTTGAATTAAGTTAAATTCTCTGAAAATTCCGCGATGGATCTCCTTGCCGAAGGGATCGATCTGTCTGCAGGAGATTTCTCGCAGAATTCTCTGTGGTTCTTTTCTGTATTAAAACTGGCTCGAAATGACGTGCTATTTTATTATGTTCTCAAAATATAGGTGTGACCAAGGGACAGCTTAATGCCCGGGATGGCAGTTGTGGGTGCGTAAGTTGAGTGATTATATTAGTGGTACCAAGGCTTATCGAATAAAGAGCTTTCGTAAACACGCATAAAGTCATCTTGATGCCACTCCTTACGTCCTTGCGCGGTGAAGGTTTGCGCCACCCCTTTTTTTCCGAGAAGATTTGTTGGCAGCGTTTTGGGGTTGGGCGGGAATGATCGATGAAATGACTCTGAACTTGACAATATGTTTATTTTTTTTTATCATAAAGGGGTGAGTTATTTACTTTTATAGGAGTGTATAATGTTTAATAGTCTTTTTTCTTTCATAAGGGCTGTAGTTGATCGATGTTAGGTGCAACCATATATGCTTGGGTTTTAGTGTTGACGATAACAGGTGATCAAGTCGCAATGAGCACAGTTCCCATGCCGACAAAGCAAATGTGTGAGTATACCGGTAAAAAATTTGTAGCGAACAACAAATCTTCGATGATGAGAGAATATGAATGTCTTCCTACGAGTGAGTACCCCATCTCTCCACATCTTGAATCTTAACTAAAATAGGCTTTGCGTGTAGTAACACTATATTTGACTAACACGAACCCTATAGAAAAGTATATACAAGGTATATATAATCATGACTAAAATTGCGATATTTCCTGGTAGTGATTTTTCGACAGCACAATGGTTATTTAGATTTTTGAATAAAATGCCAAAAAAATACCAAGTAACGCTTTATTTTTCAAAAACGCCGATGAAGGCTATTCATCTTCCTCCGAATGGAGCTCAGTTTTCTATGTATGAAAGAGGTTTATTACCGCACATACACAGAATTTTAGATCAATACCCACCTCTAGAAGAGGCTGTATGCTTTAGTCCTCAAGGGCTCGCTAAAAAATATAACACACAAGTGTTTATGTTGGAAAATATTAACACTCCTTGCTTTACAGAGCAATTAAAGGCAGAAAATTTTCGTGCAGCCGTGTCTATTCGATGTATGCAAATTTTTCATCAACCAATAATTAATACATTCGATGGCATACCATTTTTAAATTTACATTCAGGCGCTTTACCAGGGTGTAAAGGTGCAATGCCTTTGTTTTGGACAAAGTTTAATCGAGAGTCTCTAGCCACTTTAAGTTTACATGAAATTGTCAGAGGTATAGATGAAGGTAGAGTAGTAGGGAAAACAACATTTGCTATTGATCAGAATATGTCACTTCTTGAGCTATCATGCAAATCGGTTCCTTATGGTGTTGATTTGGTATTGGAAACATTAAACAGAGAATTATCTGGACAGAGAGTATTTCCAGAACCAATAAATCATACACTAGATAAGTACAACTCTTATCCCTCTCAAGATGATATTGCTCGATTTGAATCTGATGGGTCAAAACTGTTGCCCGAGGACCCACTTGATTTTGTATTAAAAGCTTATGCTGCTCAAGAACAAGGGTTGCTCGATAAATTATATAAAGCGGTGAATGAGGTAATTGACCGTGATTATAGTGACGTGACGCGAAGAGATCCGAGGTTTTTTTCCGGGAAAACAGGGCTCATTGACCAAGCGTTATCTAGAAATCCCAACTTCAGACCATAAGTAAAAATCGGGATGGGTCGCCCGGTGCAATTTATTGACTTCAATTTAGAGCGCCTCGATTTTATCTCTTTTAATAATGCAACCTATAACAAATAATAGCAAACTTTGTTAATTTATACCAATTAAACTGATGCCTTTTTGTACATTGACTATGCGCATTTGATTGACGGGAGTCCCGTGTGATCATATAATTCGCACTAATGTCAAAATAATTAACCAAAAGAAGAACTATGTTCATAATGAGATTAACACTTAAATCGGTACTATTTAATCTATTATTGGTCCTGCCTATTTTTTCGTTTGCTGCAATTACAGAGCAAGATAAGGCTAACTTTGACTATATATATGGTAGTGATATAAAGCCAGAAATATACACCAAGATATTGAATTTTTGTGATAAAAATGACACGGATATCGACGCATGTTTGGCAAAATTAAAAGCACGATCATCGGAACAGAAATTAGACCAGGTGGGTTATAGTTCTTGTTGCCTAAATGTGTCTGGTCATTGGGGTGAATATGCTTATATTCATGGTAAAGAATACTGTATTTACCCATGCGAGTAGGCTAAAGCATCAATGTGCCCTAGAGCTGCGACGCAATAAAAATATTGTTGGCAGCGCTATATTCATATAAGCGCCCAACTAGGGCGTATCCTCAATTCAAAGCCATTAATTAAACAGGATTTTTCTTTTTTAAATTTTTTGTTCATCATCAAACCAACTTCTCATCTCAGCTTCAGCCAAATGAAAGAACATGCTAAAAAAAGCATGGATTTGAAGTTACGAGCCAGCTTTTCAAAACGTGTTGCAATGCTTTTAAAATGTTTCAATCGGGCAAAAAGATTCTCCACCAAATGACGCAATTTATACAGGTATGAATCGAATTCTGGATTGGGTTTCTTACTGTTCGATTTTCGAGGAATCACAGGATTCATTCCCGCGTCTCTGGCCTGCTCTCGAATGGCCTCAGAATCATAGCCTTTATCAGCTATAAAGTGAGTTGCTGCGCCTCCTCTGGACAATCCAATTGCTCGTTCTTCTCCATGCCGAGCTCCGTTCGCATGTTGGTGAGCGCGGAGGTAACTTCCATCGGTGAATATCCACACCGTATCAACTTCGCCTCGTAACTCAAAAAAAACCTTCCCACAACCCTTTAAGTGCTCATCTGTTAAAGCGGTTATACGCTGTTTTCCATGGACATAACTCTTTTGGAATATCTCGCCATGGCGCCCCAGTACGAAGTTTCCACAGTATTGCTTCCATGATGCTACCCCCATTAAATTATAGTGGTGATTGTTTTTCAGTCCTATTTTGTTTTCCAAATTACTCGCGATGGTATCTGTTTTCTTTAATAACTTTAAATCCACACCATCCCCAATACACTCGATGATACTGAATTAATCCGTCGTTTATTTCCATCACCTCAATAAAATCCATTTGTTCGCCATCAGGCGTTTGTCTTGGGTATTCAAACATAATTGTTTTGCCATCTGTGAAATAGTTTTTTGAAAAATAACCGCGTATCGTAGGCTTTCGTTGAGCCACTTTTTCAATTAGCCTTCGTAAGTTCTTGTGCCCACTACAAATGCCACTCTCTTGCTCTAATAAATGTGGAACCAATGGACTTTCAAGAATAGCATCAGGTGCATAGAGACGTAACAATCCCTCAACATCATTACTGGATAAAGCCTTTTCCCAAGAATGATAAATGTGTTCAGCGGTTTTTTTTAACTTCTCTACCTCTGTATGAGACGAGTTTGTTGTTTCTTCGTTTCTACGCATAAATTACACTCCTTTGATTAAGAAATGACAGCGAGGCCCACTAAGTATAGATTATGATAGCCAAATTTACAAACGAGAGGGGTAAACAGAAACAAGCCCTTTTCATCGGAGAGTTTATAGGCTTTTTCTTGGGCTTTAGCGGTACGGACTTTGACATCGGTTAACGACATTGGGGGGTATCTCCATCACAACTTGTAGACCTACCCCCAGATGTACCCCCATGACAGGGTGGATTTCGGGGGTATATCCTGGACATCATTGGACGAAGATTAAGGCTTTAACTTATATAAATCAAGGGATTTTGGACGGTATGGGATGGGGATAAACTTGAAGGTGGTGGCTATGGGTGGACTCGAACCACCGACCTCAGCATTATGAGTGCCGCACTCTAACCAGCTGAGCTACATAGCCAAAACGTAGAGATTCTCTCTTTACTCGACGAAATTGTCAAGAAAAATTGCTGTTTTTTCTTGAAATGGGAAGTTAATCCATCGTTGGTGGGCAAGATAGTAAATGCCAAGATGAATAGGCTCGGGGGTAAATTGAGACACCCAATGAGCATAATCAATAACTTGTTGACGGTGATGCTGTTCTTCTTCCGGACTATCGTTGCCGGTTTTAAAATCTATAATCCAACGAATGGATTGGTCGACAAACATGCGATCAATAATGCGGGTTTTGGTTTTGTGTTGTTGCAATATACTGATTTCAAATTCATTCACGGCATCGGTATGTGAGGCAATAATCCATTGTCCGATAGGATCGCCCAAGAAGCGCTGCAGCTGATGTTCCATAATGTGCAGATATTCTTGAATATTGTCATAGGGCAATCCGGCTTTTTTTAGTTTTTGACCTATCCAGTGCCAAGGTATCTCCTGTTTTTGCTCTGGATGTTGACACAGCCACTGTAATAACTCATGTAAGAGTGTTCCGATTAAAGCGGGCTGTGTTGTATGCGTGAAAGAAACCAATTCTCCCGGAGCAGGTTTGGCAGGTAGAGTTAGGTAAGGCTCTAGCGGTAAACGATATAAAACAGGGAGGGGCGTGCTGGCAGATTCACTGTTTTCATGGGTTGGCACGACGCTGAACTCTGGTAAAAACTGTCGAAAGGCCAGGGCTTGCTCTTCTTTATTGTCGCTGAGGTAGAGCCTGGATTTTGCTCGAGTAATGGCGACGTATAATACGCGTTGTTGTTCAAAATATTCTTTTTCTTCTTCTATTTTTCCAAGATAATCATAAATTTGAGGGGTTTGTTCTTCTTCTCCAGAGGTAATGGGGGAGATGAGCCACAAAGGAGGCTCATGTGGCAAAGAAAGCCAACGCATCAAGGGTTTGTCTGAGCCTTGAATACTACGTCCACAACCGACGAGAAAGACCGTATCAAACTCTAGTCCTTTTGATTTGTGGATGGTCATGAGATGTACTTGGCTGTTGGCATGCGCGCGCGTATACAGACTTTGTAAGTGCTGTAAAAAACCAGCTTCATCTTGTAGTTGATTTTGTGTACAGTGAGACTCCAGTAAATTTAAGAATTGTTCTATATCTTGTTGCTCTTCTGTAGATAAGCGTAAATTTCCGTGTAATTGTTGGTGGGTTTGATAGATCCACGTGATGAGTGGCAGAGTGTGTTGTTGCTCTAAGGCTTGGGCTAATACCTGTAGCGCATAAGCTAATCTGTTTTGGGCATCCTCACTGAGCATGGGGGGCAGAAGCTCTTGCACGATTTGAGAGAGGTTTCTCTTCACATGATATTGCGCAAAAATTTCTAAATCTTGTAGTGCAATTCCCACGTAAGGGCTGCGTAACACCGATAACCAAGCCAAGCGATAATCGGGTTTTAACAAACATTGAGTGAGCCACCAGATGTCTTGAATGTGTGCTAAATCTATCAGCGGAAAGAGATCGACGCCTTGAAACGCAATATTTTTTTCTCGCAATACCTGCACAATATAGCGTAAATGGCTGCGTGAGCGGGCAAGAATGGCAATGCTTTCTTGAGGATGCTCTTGCAGTAATTGCCGAATTTCTTCTGCAAGGCCCAGCGCTTCTTGTTTTTTGTCGGCATAGGCCTGCAAACGAATATCGCCTTCATTATTTTTTTGTGGGATGGCTTTTTGAAAACAAACGGCACCGAGAGACAGATCTGCTTTTTCAGGAAAAATAGAATGACAATGGAAATTGATCCACTGCACTAAGCGGGGGCTAGATCTAAAGTTGGCGGTTAATGTCAGCGGAATAAGTGGGATGCTTGCTAAGCCATGTTGTTGTGCTTGTAAAAACAAGCCCACCTCGGCTTGCCGAAAACGATAAATAGACTGCATGGGATCGCCGACTAAAAATAAGGTGCGGCCATCATTGGGTTCAAAGCCTTGTACGAGTTTACGGAAGAGTTCAAATTGAACAATAGACGTATCTTGAAACTCATCGACCAATAAATGTTGTAGGTTGTAGTCGAGTACGAGGGCTAAATCAGAGGGTGTGTCATCTTCCCCTAAAGCATGCAAAGCATTGAGCGCCATCCCCGGAAAATCAATAGCTTGCGCTTCATAAAAAATCATCTGTAAGTGGGCCGCCAATACCGGTAATAATTGAAATAAATTTTGTAGCAAGCCCCATTGGCTCAGATTATATTCTGGATCGGGTAAATCATGTAATATCCGCAGTGCACGCACACAAGGTGCGTCGAGCGAGGCAAATACTTGCTGGCTTTCTGTTTTCAGTGTTTTATATTGATCTTTCGGAAGATTGGTTGCTCTGAACCCAATATGATGATCGGCACTTTTGCGCGCTTCCCCTTGCTTGGTGAGTAACATCTGCGCTAATGCTTTGGCTTGTGGAATATCTAGGTGTGAATAGTCTTCCCAAAACATTAAAGTTTTGCTGGGTGAGGGGACTCTATCATCGATGGTTGCCAATGTTTGTACCAGTGAGTGTAGGCGCGCTTTGTATTCGATAGGGACAGTATTGAGAAAGCGTTGGATATTTTGTTCACTGAGGATCTGTAGAGCGGTTTCATAGTGTTCTTTGGATTGGTTTTGTGCATGATAAAAAGAGACCAGCCATTGATCGCGACGCCCTAATACTTCGCTCCACCATTCAATAAGTTTATCGGCATCATTATCTAAATGGAGTAAGAGATTTTGCATGGCCGTTTGTAGCGTGCTATCACGAAGTGCATAATGCAAGGTTTGCCTTGCAGCTTCACGGTATAGACGTTTAGGAACGTCGGTAATAGGCATATGCGCAAGAGGCGCTTCTGCAAGCGAGGCGTGTTTGGCCAGCATTTGCCACAAGGCATCGATGGTCATAATGCGTAAACGAGAAGGAAATAGACAAAGATTCCATTGCTGTTGTGTATCTTGCTGCAGTGCCGCTTTGGCATATTGGAACGTTTGCGCTTGATGCTCGGAAGTAGGGGGTTCTTGTTTTTGAGCAGATTCTAAATTGGATAAAATTCTGTCCCGCATTTCTTGCGCGGCTTTGCGCGTGAATGTGATCGCGATAATTTGCTCAGGCTCATTGACGGTCGCCAGTAGCTTTAAATAGCGTTGGGTGAGTAACTCTGTTTTGCCCGATCCCGCCGGCGCTTGCACGATAAAGGAGTGCTGTATGTCTAGTGCCTGTTGGCGGATATCGGAATCTGAACTCATGCGCATCTCACTTCAGTTAAAATCAATGGAAAAATCAATGGGGTCAGAGTCGATTGATTTCTCTATTGATTTCTTTCATTGAGGTTAATCTAACAACAACTCTTGTGCCGGCGGGCGCAAATTATAATGCGAACTCATACAATGCCCATAGGCCCCCGTGTTGGCAATTAGTAAAATATCACCTTCTTGGGTTTGCGGTAAACGACGATTATACCCCAGCGTATCCGCCGATTCGCAAATAGGCCCGACAATATGGGTGAGCATGGTTTTTTCTTCGTGCAATCGCGAAAGATTCACGATTTCATGATACGCCCCATAGAGCGGAGGGCGGATGAGAGAGTTCATCCCGGTTTCAATGCCCACAAAACTGACTTTCCCTTTTCCTTTAATTTGTGTCACTTTGGCTAATAAGACACCCCCTTCGGACACGAGGAAGCGGCCAGGCTCAATGATAAAGCGTAAATGCGGATATTGGCTTTTGGCGGCAGCCAGTGCCTCATCAAGGCTGGGTAAATCAAGCACTTGTTGACCGGGCTTCTCGGGCACACCGAATCCACCACCCAGATTAAGATGTTGTACATCTGGGAATTGTTGCGCGAGAGTGCCGAGCATCAGCGCGGTTTCTTGCCACAGAGAGACATCATTAATACCGCTTCCAGAATGTGCATGTAAGCCAATCACAAAAATGCCGTGCTGTTTAATCAAGGATAAAACTTTCGGGATATCTTCTTGTGTAATTCCAAATTTAGATTCATTGCCGCCAGTACAGACATGCTTGTGATGTCCGGCCCCTACGCCTGGATCTAAGCGTAAATAGATGCGTTGTCCCGCAAGCAAGCTGCCCCATTGTTCAAGTGGATAGAGGCTATCAATGGTGCAAGGAATATTTTGTCTAAAGGCCCAGGCATATTCAGCGTGAGGCGCAAAATTAGGTGTAAATAATAAGCGATTTGTATCTATGTTGGGGAATAATTCGAATATAAGTTCTAACTCATGGATGGATACACACTCAAAACCCACGCCTTGCGCTTCAATGGTGGTCAGTAAATCAGGAAAAGGATTTGCTTTAACTGCGTAATACAGTTGATCGATGGCTTTGAGGGTTTTTAATTGTTGGCAGCGCTCCTCAATGGTTGCTTTATCATAGACATAACAAGGACTATGTTGGTCGGCGATACAGAGCAGAGTGTCTTTTTTTAGCTCCCACCAACTCCCCATTTTTTCGACAGGAGCACCAAACTCTTCGCGCCAACTTTTAGAGTGGTATAAATGTTCCGTATGATTTTCAATGAGCAGGGCATGTAATTGTTGAGATAATTTATTGGCTTTCGCTTCATCAACAATAAAAGTTAAATTAAGATCGTTCGAGGCCAAAGACATCATATACATTTGTTGATTGTCAAAAAGCTCCAGGGTCGGACCTAAATCGGGCAGAACAGTGCGGATTCTATGGCCCACAAGACTCACTGCACTACAAGGTTCAATGATACGCGCGCGACTGCATTGGTTGAGTTCTGTCATCAGGGCGTCAAGGGCAGAGCGTGTATACGGTTTACCATGGCTATCTAAAGAGATAGTAACGTTAAATTCGGAAGACGATAATAAATCGACAGAAAACCCATGACGTTTGAAGACGGCAAAAATATCAGATAAGAAGCCGACTTGCTGCCACATGGTTTGTGTATCCATGGAAATAACCGTGATACTCGATTTTACTTGGATGGATTTAATAGGCGGCGCATGCTCATCGGTTTCATTGGAGATTTTGGTTCCTGTATGAAAAGGAAATGCTGTACATTTAACGTATAAAGGGATATTGGCATCACGTACCGGAGGAATACAATTGGGATGCAATACTTTGCCGCCCATGGTGGCGATTTCTTGTGCCTCATCGTAACTGAGTTGTTTTAATAAGCGTGCTTCGGGGATGTAACGCGGGTTGCTGGTATAAATACCCGGGACGTCCGTCCATATTTCGCAGGCTTCGGCTTCCACAATGGCGGCGAGCAGCCCGGCAGAAGTATCTGAGCCCCCTCGACCGAGCAAGACCGTTTCGCCTTCGGGATTACGTGCAAAAAAACCTTGGGTAATATAGGCATCAACGGGTTGCGATAATAACTGCGCACGTAAGGCCGGGTTTGCATCGCTTTTACAGCGTGCTTGTAGGTAATCGTGGCTTTCTGCGCGAAAAGGTACGGGGGTAGAACACAACATTTCTCGGGCATCGAGCCAGACACAATTCATCCCTTGTTGTTGCAAAAAGGCATGCCCTAGACGAGTCATCATGATCTCGCCAAGACTCATAATACTAGCTTGTGTTTTTGCAGGGGTTTGTTGTAAGAGCGCGATACCAGTGAGCCATTGTTCTAATTGACGCAATTCAGGGTCAATTAGGGTTGGAGACACTTCCAGACTATGCGCTAAGCTATAATATTTGTCTCGAATGTCTTGAACGATGGCCTCATGTTGTTGCACCATAGCGGCTTGAATGGCTTGTTCTAAAGTATCCGATATTTTGGTCAGTGCCGAGCAAACAATAATAGGAATTTTTTTGGATTGCACGTGTTCTTGGGTGATGGTGTAGATATTGTCCCACATAGCGCGCGAGGAGACACTGGTGCCTCCAAATTTTGTAATAATACAGTTCATAGTGATTAAACAGTTGTAAGAAAAAAGATACTCTATTATTCTTTAAAAAGGGGTTTTTGGAAAGCAAAATTATTTTTCCATTCTCGTAAATGTTGAAATACTTCCTCAGTGTTTGTACATTTTAGTCCCGTATGCTGCTCAACACGGAGTACAACCTCATCAATATGACAGCGTAAAAAAGGATTCACTTCTTTTTCATGATGTAAGTATGTAGGCACAGAAGGAATATTCGCTTGTCTCAATGCCATGACCTCCGCCAAAGTAGATTGAATTTTGTTATTATGTGGTTCGACTACTTGTGCAAATTGAAGATTCTGTAGCGTATATTCGTGGGCACAATAAATAAGGGTATCCTCCGGTAATGCCGCAATTTTTTGTATGGAGCTAAACATTTGCGCGACAGTGCCTTCAAATATTTTTCCGCAACCTGCAGAAAACAAAGTATCCCCACAAAAAATCATGCCAGGCAACTGATAGGCGATATGATCTAAGGTATGTCCTGGGATATTGAGAACTTTAATAGAGGCGTCCAGACAAAAAAAGATATCAGACTCTTTTACGGGGTGGGTTATTTCTATAATCTTACTATTCTCAGGGCCATAGACTTTGGCTTGGTAAGTATTTTTTAAGGCAGTAACTCCGCCCGTGTGATCAAAGTGATGATGGGTAATTAAAATGGCTTCGAGCTGTAGTTGATGCGCATTTAAAAATGCAAGGAGTGGTTCTGCTTCGCCAGGATCGATCGCAATGACCTTCTTTTTCAGTGGATGGATAAGTAACCAGATATAATTATCGCGTAAAGCTGGAAATGCCTGAATCTGCAAATGACCGTAGTCCATGATGTTTCCTTGTTTTTAAAATAAGGTCACTGGCCCAATTATGTCTCCAAGATTTTTTAACAATCTTTTTACATGGCACTTTGATAAAAAAAGATCCGTCATCTCGAGCCAGTTTGAACCCAGAAAAGAATCTAAGATAACTCTGCGAGAGATCTCCTGCAGACAGATCGATCCTAGCGGCAAGGAGATCCCTCGCGTAATTTTCAGAGCATTTAACTTAATTCAAACTGG
>JAUYSE010000041.1 GCA_030696465.1 Legionellaceae bacterium | reverse complement strand
GAAGGGGCATATTTCAAGTTTGAATTATCGTCATTTATCGGTGGGTATTTTCTTAACCTCGATTATGGCGATTGCCAATTACTTCCTCATTGCTTTCTTTAATACTTTCTTGGTAGAAACACAGGGGCTGCCCTTACGATCAGTAATGTTGGTGAATACAATCGCAATAAGCATACAAGTAATAATCACAGTATGTATGGGACGAGTATCTGATTTTGTGGGAAGAAAAAAAGTATTAGGAGCTGGTATTGTCACTTTAGGGCTATCCATTCTTCCTATATTTTGGTTGCTCACACAACATGATATTTATTTAGCACTAGTCGGGGAGATATGGTTTGCATTAGCCGCAGGCACCTTGACCGGAGTGGTTCCCACTATGCTTGCTGAACTCTTTGATACTTATCATCGTAATATGGGAATATCGATTAGTTATAATGTGGCTTTGGCCTTGTTTGGTGGCACCGCACCGCTCGTGGCGATTACGTTGGTGGCCAGCACGCACAATGTATTTGCGCCAGCATGGTATTTAATGGCGGTAGCTTTGCTAGCACTACTTGCCTTGCGATCATTAGGGGAGGCTTATCAGCCGGAGACTTTTGATAGAGCAATAGATCAGAAAGTCGATGCTACGGTATCATGAGCTATATTTCATGTTCAGATCATAAACCAGTTGTTTATGTTTTGTGGGTGCGTAAGGTGTATGAGTGAGTCATTCCCGCCCAACCCCAAAACTGTGCCAACAAGGCTTTTTGGATAAGGGGCGTTCGTAAGCCTTCACCGCGCAAGGACGTGCGGTGAGAGCGTCAGGATGACTTTATGCGGGTTTACGAAAGCCCCTTATCCGGGAAGCCTTGGTACCACTAACATTATAAGGCGGGAATTCCTGTGAATGAGGTAGATATTTTTTCTCAGGTATTTTTTGTCATTGACAAATCAAGGTCTAATTTGTTACATTAAGAACAATTGTATAAACAATTGCAAATAAACTGGTTTTATTATGAATAATCGCAGCATCAACATAAGCAATTCGTCACTTGTAGATTCTTCTACAAACGCGTTGTGCTCCTGCGATTTATCTTCTCATCAAAATATTGCTGTGATTATTATTACCTATTCCCTTTTACCCTAGAGCGGTCAGCCATGTTTGATTATCCGCCCCTCTCTAGGGAGAGTGGCAGAGATATCATTTTTGTATGCTACGCACCTATCTTATACCGAAAACTTTTAAAAAGCGTTGGAGCTTAATATGCTGACTCAAAAACATAAATATTTTCCATTTCTGATGTGGTTATTTCCTTTAGCCTTTTTTGCGTTTCAATTTATTTTACGCCTTTGGCCTGGTTTGATGATGCATCAAATTATGGCGCAGTTTTCTATTAATGCGAGTCAGTTTGGCTTAATTGCCGCGTTTTACTATTATGGCTATGCAGGAATGCAAATTCCGGTTGCCTTACTTTTAGAGCGTTTTGGTGCTCGCTACATTGTTTTTGCTTTTGCAATGCTCTGCGGGATTGCCACTATCTTATTTACTTATAGTAATAGTTTATATTTGGCTTGCTTTAGTCGATTTTTGGTTGGTGCTGGCTCAGCTGTCGGTTTTTTAGGGATATCTAAAGTGCTCTCAGAATGGTTTCCGGCGAAGCAATACACCAAAATGGTTGGCTTTTCATTTAGTGTGGGGCTATTAGGTGCGATTTATGGGGGTAAACCAATCAATGCACTCATTGAGACCTATCATTGGAAAAATGTTGCTTTAACCTTGGCGATGTTGTCTATGGTTATTGCTTGTGGTGCTTATATAGTAATGCGTTCAGCACAAAAACAGGAGGTTCCCAGCGAGGGATCTTTCCAGTTGTCCTATTTAAAAACGATTTTGTCTTCTCCACCAATTTGTTTGTTGGCTTTAAGTAACTTATTGATGGTGGGTTCATTAGAGGGCTTTAGTGATGTTTGGGGGGTGCCTTATCTGATGACGGCATATGGCATCAGCAAGAGTACTGCGGCAGAACTTATCTCCTTTGTATTTTTTGGAATGTTGTTTGGGGGGCCTGTGCTTGCTTGGTGCAGCGAAAAATCAGGTAACTATAAAGTTATTGCGTGTTGTGGGGTGGGTATGGCGTTGGCGTTTGCCATCTTATTATTGACGCAGCAGTATCATTGGTGGTCGCTTGCACTGTTGTTTTTTAGTATCGGTGTGATGTGTTGTTATCAAGTGATAGTGTTCGCTGCGGGTGCTGATTTGGTGAAAGCACAATACTTAGGGGTAACGATAGCCTTTCTAAATTGTATTAATATGTTAGGGGGCTCTTTATTTCATACCGTGATTGGTCGACTTATGGATATTTTTTGGACGGGAGCGCTCGATAGTGAGGGTATTAAGCAATATAGTTTGGCGGCTTATCACTGTGCTTTAGCGTTTATTCCGCTTTGTGCGATAGTAGGTGCCATTATTGTTTTTGGGCTAGGTTACAGTAAAATAAAGAGAAATTTTATGGAAGCGAATACTTGTGGCATTAATTCAAAAAAAATGCATTTTAGTGTTGACAATAGGCTCGAAAAAGGTAGAATACACATCTCGCCGACACTGGCAACGTTGATTAAAAATTGAAGAAGACAAATTGTGTGGACGCCTTAGATAGAAAGAAATTCGGCTTCAGCAATGAGGTTGAATGAGTTTTGAAATTGCTTAAAAAGCGAGGATTAAAAACTTTAATGTTGGTTTAAATTGAAGAGTT